>JALOMX010000186.1 GCA_025455245.1 Chitinophagaceae bacterium | reverse complement strand
CCAAATCCTTGTCTAGTACTACATAGCAATCACGTAAAAAATAAATCCGCTTTTCAATTTCTTGTTGTGCTACAACTTCTATGTCTTTTGCCATTTTTTTTAACCGATTTTCTGGTTTACATATCTTGTTGCAATTTAACAAATCGGCCTTTTATCCAAACCAATCCTCAATTCCAGCATTATTCTTCTTCCTCTTCAAACCCACTCTCCATATCCGGCAAAACCTTTTGCGCCTCCGCCGCAGGAAGGCTTTCCACCTGTTTAAGTTTCCGGCTGATGGCACGGCTGCGCTTGCCCAACAGTTCGTCCACCGTATCGCTTGCACTGTGGATGTTCCGTTGCGCCTTTTCCAGCATTCCGCCAAACTTTTCAAACTCCGTTTTCACAGCGCCCAATACCCGCCATACTTCGCTGCTGCGCTTTTGCAGCGCAAGGGTGCGGAAGCCCATCTGCAGGCTGTTGAGGATGGCCACCAATGTAGTGGGACCGGCCACGGTGATTTTGTATTCATCGCGCAACTGATCTACCAGCGCCGTCCGGCGGATCACTTCGGCATAAATGCCTTCAAAGGGCAGGAACATGATGGCAAAGTCGGTGGTATGCGGTGGATCAATGTATTTATCACGGATGTCTTTGGCCATTTTCCGGATGGTGTTCTCCAGGCTTTTAGTAGCCTGTTCTATATCATCGGGCAGGGCATTTTCGTAGGCTGCTATCAGGTGCTCGTACACGTCTTTGGGGAACTTGGCATCCACGGGCAGGTACACAAAGCTGCTTTCGTCTTCGCTGCGCCCGGGCAGTTTGATGGCAAATTCCACCGGGTCGCTGCTGCCGGCTTTGGTTCGCACATTGGCTTCATATTGGTTAGGCGCCAGTATCTGCTCCAGGATCATGGCCAACTGCACTTCGCCCACGCCGCCGCGCAGTTTTACATTGCTGAGCACTTTTTTCAATCCGCCCACATCGGTGGCAATGGTTTGCATCTCACCAAGGCCTTTCTGCACCTCAATCAGTTGTTTCCCTACGGTTTCAAAACTTTCACCAAGCCGCTCGCTCAGGGTTTTGGTGAGTTTTTCATCCACCGTAGCGCGCATTTCTTCGAGTTTCTTTTCGGTAGCAGCCACAAGGTCGGTCTGCCTTTTTTCCAGGTCGGCAAATTTGTTGCGCAGCTCAAGGGTAAAATCTTTGATGGCGCGGGAAAGTTCTTCGCGGTTGGCTTTTTGGGCTTCCTGAAGTTGGGTGTTTAGGGAATGTGCGTTTTCTGACAGGGTTTTATTTATACCGATTAAAAAAGACCCCATTTCTCTCCGGATATCTGCCAGGGATTGATTCAGCTCCTCGCGGTTGGCTTTGGCAGAACTTGCCGCCTCCTCCCGATTGGTCCGGAGTTCGGTCTTCAGATTTTGGGTCAGCCGGTCAATCGACTGTTCAAAGTTTTCGGAAAGTTGTTTGATCAAAGGGAAGGCATCCTGCTGCCGTGGACGAAAGATAATTATCAAAATCAGCGAAAGAAACACCAGGCCAATAAGCAGATAGAGTAAAGTTTCCATGGTAAACTATTGAGGACTTTGCCCCATTGACCGCAAAAAAATTGTCGGGGGCAAAAGCAATGTTGATTTTTAGGTTGAAAAATTAAAATGGTTGCCGGCTTTGCAATATCGCATATTCAGATGATACAATGGATGGATTATTCATCCCGGAAGGCGTCATCCGGACGATCAAAATCCTGCCCAATTTTATTTATCAAACGACATTCAGCAACCATTTTTCCCGCTGATGTTTTGCCCAAGGGGGGCTAATCATTCAAAATTGGGTACACATCCATCTATCCTGTTTAAGGGTATTTTTTGGGTAAACATCGTGCATACCTTTCGGTTACAATTACTTTAAAGGCTGAGGTTTATCTGTGAAAAAAAGGAAAAGATTCATCCGGAAGCCACCTATTCATAAACCAATTAATTGCTCAATTATGAAAAAAATCTACACTGTTTTTTTGCTTCTTTCGGCCATTTGGGGTGGTGTTCATGCCCAAACGGTAATTCCGGCCGCCGACGAACTGATCCTTCCTCAATATGCGTATTATGGCGGTACAAACCCTGCCAACCGCATTCCTTTTGTATGCCGCCTAAAACTCACCGGTTTAAACCCGAGTTCAACCTATCGATATTTTACGGGCATGTCGACCAACGCTGCCGCCTCTGCCCAAACACCGGGTAATATGTACAGGATCAATAACGGGGCAAGTGTTCAGGGATTCGGTCATATTACCGGGTTTGCCGTTACAAAAGCCATCAACTCCACCGAAATCAATTTTGATGAAATGCAAACGGGAACAACGCCTTCAAGGCATGGCAGGTTTACCACCGATGCCAATGGAAATTATACCGGTTGGTTTGCCTGTGTACCTGTAGGCAACGCAACTCAACAAACCATTGGCAGTGATGTATATTTTTATGTACAAATGAATGACGGTGGTTCGGGTACTACCCTCAATCGGTCATTCAGGACTACTTCTACCATCAAGCTGCTGAATTATTCTTCCACCGCAGGAGATGCAAACGGATGCACACCCTTGCTTGGTACTTCCACCGTAGCTGATGAAAAAATGGTAGCCATTTACGATAATACGGCCGGTTCAGGCAGGCCTTTATATTGTACTTTCACCGAAAACAATAACAATCCCGATAATGGAGGTCAGTTAAACGAAGGCACCCTTTGGAACAATCCTGTCCTGTATCCGACAGTGGATGGGGTGAGCGGCAGTTGGGCAGCCATTATTCCCAATACCCTCAGCGGAGGCGTTAAAGCCATTAATTTTATCAATATTCAGGATGCGGCCCTTGTTTTATCAACTCCAAATACAAGCGCAGATGGGATATGGAACGGTGTTTCTACGGCTAATCCTGCCGGAGACTCTACAAAGCCTATTGTTATCAATAGCATCGCAGGTTCCGCTCTGCCGGTTTCCTTGTTAAGCTTCAGGGGTGAATCTGCCAAGGAAGGCGTTAGGCTTTTCTGGGAAACCGCACAGGAAGTAAATAACAGGCAGTTTGAAATCAGCCGCGCATCAGGCAATGGCAGTTTCCGTACCATAGGGGTTGTGGATGCAGTAGCTGTGCCATCAGCCATCAACCGTTATCAGTTTGTTGACCCCAATCCTGTTTCGGGGATGAATTATTATCAGCTTAAACAGTTAGATGTGGATGGAAGGTCAAAAACCTACAAGACCATTGCCATCAGGGTAGGTGATGCATCGAATAAAATGCGTGTTGCAAATTCGGGCAGTTCTGACATGCTGGTTAATATTCTGGTATCAAAAAACAAGAAGGGATACATATTGTATACCGATATGACCGGCAATATTCTTTACAATCAATCTGTATCCCTCAGGGAGGGCGACAACCTCATCAGGATTCCGGTTGCTGCCGCTGCTTCCAGGATTGCCGTGGTAAGCTTTTTGTCTGAAGCAGGCGAAAGGATGAATATGAAGGTTTTGAGATAAAAAATTTCCCGGATTTTATCGTCCCATTGTCGTCGGCAAATCTTGCAAATGAATGGATGCAAATTGCCGGCGGCATTTTCTGACTAAAAAAAGGATCCGGGAAGAGCAACCGTGGGTAATCGGTTTGAATTTGTTTTGGTAACAATACGTGACGGATTAAAAATTTTTGGCCTTATGAAGAAAGCTCTGCTATTGCTGGGATTGGGAATCACTAATTTTCTTTTTGCCCAGTTAACCATTTACAGCGAACCCGGTCAGGCGGGTACATCTGCCACCTGCGCAAACAGCACCATTTATAAGGGAGTTGATATTCCCGGAGGGTTGAACAAACAAATTTCATCCATTCATTTGCTCAAAGATCATATAGCCACCCTTGCGGAAAACGAGGATGGCAGTGGGGAGGCATACACATTTGTAGCAGCAGTAAGCGATGTTAAGGTTGACCTCAGCCGTTTTTTGAACGATAAAGTTTCTTTTATCAGGGTATTGCCCTTCAGGCAAACAAAAAAGAAAGGTGTAGGTAATGTAAATAACGCATTCATTGAACCCATCGACGTGGACTGGTTTTATGATTGGGGTGCATTGGATGTAACTTTACCTACACGTGAGTATGCCATGCAGGCCTGGGGCAGACAGGCGGCAAGTAATCCGGCCAACATTGCCAACTATATTGCCAAGCCCGATGTAACACATCTGCTTTCTTTTAATGAGCCCGATAACAGCACTCAGGCCAATATACCGGTGGCGGATGCCATTCCTTTGCACAAATTACTTTCAGCAACCGGCCTGAGGCTTGGTTCGCCGGCGCCTACCGAAAGTGAGGCTTTTGTCTGGCTAAGGGATTTTATGGCAGGTACCCGTGCCCAGAATATAAAAGTGGATCACATTGTAATTCACTGGTACGATTGGGGAAACTGGAATTCAACCGGCAATACGGCGCCGACACCTCAATCTGTTTTCAACCGGTTTACCGCTTATGTAAACAGGGTTTACTCCATTTATGGCAAGCCCATCTGGATAAAGGAGTTTAATGCCAACCGTAATACTACTTCGGCCACCCACGAAGGATTTATTGCCCTTGCCCTGCCCTGGCTGGAACAGCAACCTTTTATTGAACGGTATGCATATTTCTTTCCACCGGCACATCCCCCGGTGGATGGAAACGGTGTAATTACCCCTATTGGTCAGGCGTATAAAAATTTTTCAGGTTCTACACCTGCTATTACAAAAAACATCGACAATACCGAGCTGTTTGCCGACGACGTTGATAAAAGGTTCGAAGCGGAATTATATTCTACCCGTTTTGGGTCCAATACGGTGAATTGTGCAACAGCTTCGGGCGGACAAATGGTTCAGGGGGTAACCGGAGGCAGCAACAGGGTTGCTTTTCACAATATTGTTATTCCCGAATCGGGTTCATACAATATGGACGTTAGCTATTTTTCTACCACAGCCCGGAACCTTACCTTACGCATCAATCATGCCCCTGCACAGGTTATTTCCATTCCTGCAAGCGGTCCGTGGTGTTTTGAAGGCGGTTCTCCGGCTACTGCTACCATTCCCATTAATTTATTGTCGGGTACCAATACCATTGAATTTACTGATGCACCCATCATTGATTTTATTGAAGTAAAGAAAAATGGAACCCTTCCGGTCTCTTGGCTCGGGTTCAATGGAATCGTTC
>JALOMX010000185.1 GCA_025455245.1 Chitinophagaceae bacterium | reverse complement strand
GCATTTGTTTTGCTCGAAAAGGAAAACGATTCAAACCTTAAAAACCTTTATTCAGATTTTGATCATTACATAAATCACTTTTCATTATACAGAGATTACTTAAGTATCGGACAAGCCCTGAGGGAATGCTATGAATATATCGACATGCCCGACAGCGCTATTTGGGTTTTAAATAATATAGAAAATAAAAATTTCATACGTGATGAATTCGGATTATATGGATCAAGGGCTTGGATAATTCACCGAAACCGGTTTTATACCGACGGCCGCTATAGCTTCTTAACCGATGATGTAAACCGGAATGCAAACCTTGCCTTGCAAAGTTGTTACAATGGCTTTGGCCTGATTACAAAAAACGAATCCCGGTCCCTCGAATGGTTTGGCCCTTATGCTTCTGAAGTTGACAAGCATTATCTCTATCATTACCTCGCAATGATCCACAGCTACATGCAACAGTATGACAGCAGTGATTATTACTATAATATGATGGCTGCCCTTGGCACCATTTCTTACAACAACTATGGAAGCCTTAAGCATGAGATCGGTGAATTTGAAACTGCATCTCAACTTTATGGCATTGAAAAGGAAGCCGGCGCACCCGATAAAAGATTAAGGGAACCATACTATTATATCCCTTTATTGAAAGTGTACGCCGGAAAAACAGCTGAAGGTATTTCTATAGCAAACGAGGCAATATCGTTTGCCCAATCTATGCCGGGCTTTGGCTGGTACAATATTGCACTTGCAAGGTCTTATTTGTACAATGGACAACTTGATAGTGCCGCGTTCGCACTGAATAAAGCTGCTAACTTTAAGGAGGTACACATCGGGACAACCCTTACACAGACCCAATATGATTTCACCATCAGCCTGCTTCGTTTTATATGGTATTCAAAAAAAATGGAATTGATTAAAGTAATGGATGAAGGTTGGTGGTATAAACCCAAAAAATGGTATGAACTTGCAACTTTGTGGGCCAAGAGATACAGCACTAAATACCGGCTCGCCAATCAACTATCCGAAAACCCCGAAAGACAAAGGGCTATTTATGATCTTTTTTGCGGAGAAAGTACTGTTTCGTTTGATGAAGTAATGTACCTGATAAAAGCAATCAGTCCAAAATTCTTTGCCGAACTGATGGAGGAAAAAACAAACCTCGATCCACGTCTGAAAATACATAAATACTTTAAGCTTGCAGAAGCAGCTATGCTCATTGAAAACGGGAAAAAAAACAAGGCATATGCTATTTTGAATTCGCTGCTTGAGGATACAGAAGCTTTTGATACATATGACAAACTGTATTTGGCCCGGCTTTATGAAATGATCGCTTTAACAGCACCTGAAAAAGGCAAACAGGAGGCATTAAATAAAATGTTTGCCAATTATCCTGAATTGATCCCGTTCACCGGCCAAACTTTTTCTGTTGCACTTCAGTTGGATGGAGATGATGTTAACCAGGTAAACGAACTAAAAAGGGCTTTACAACAAACAAAAATTAAATGGACTGATATCACGGCAGGCGGGGTTCCTGCTGCAAGCCTTTATATTCAAAAAAAAGGAAATAAGTATGAACTGACCATTCAAACGCAAACAGCAGAAAACATTCGCATAGTAGATAATGAAAAAATTATTTACCGTGAAGGCGATCCTGTCGCTGAAGATGTATTGCTAAGGATCTTTGGTAAAAAAGGCCCGATAGAACCTGAATACACTTTGAATACAAACAACTGATTATACCGGAATTAATCCCTTTTGATCTCTTTGATGTAAATATCCTGTTGCGGAAATGGTATTTCAATTCCGTTTGCTTTAAACACTTCATCAATTTCCTCAATTACCTTGCTTTTCAGGTTTAGCCAATCATCAATATCATTTGTCCAGAAAAGCACGCGAAAATCAATACTACTTGCTCCAAACTCATGCAACAATACGCTAGGAGAAGGCACCGGGATAATTTTTTCCTTTCCCTTCAATATTTCTTCCAACAACTTTTTTACCTGGACAAGATTGGTTCCATACCTCACCCCTACCATGATTTCTATCCTTCGGTTATTACTGCTCAGTGTCCAGTTTACCAGGTGTTGGCTTAGCAGGTCACCATTGGGAATAATCACCTCCGCTCCGTCAAAGGTGGCCAGTTTACTGCTTCTGATACCAATTTCCATAACCTTGCCAAGCCTGCCTCCAACTTCTATCTGATCACCTACATTTATTGGCCGTTCGAATGCAATAATGATACCGCTTACGAGGTTATTGACAATGGTTTGCAACCCAAAACCAATACCCACGCCAAGAGCTCCGATAATGATGGTTATCTTATCGAGCGGAATGCCTGCGGCGGCAATAGCCAGCAAAAAACCGAGGGTGTAAATTACCAGCTTAAGTATCAATACCATTCCACCCAGATTGTTCCTTTTCAAACTGTGATCATTCCCTTTTGAAGGACTCAGGAGAAAAGAGGCGAGCCGGGCAATTAGCGATGAAACAATCAATACGAAAAGGAAAATAAGTATGCCCCTCAGTGTAAATGTGTAATCTCCGATGGATCGTTCAGTAATCAAAATCTCTTCTGCCCAATTTATGATAGGGTCATATAAGTTCAGGGTTTTAAAAAATAAAATAACCCAAAGTACAATAACAACTTTTACAAGAAATGGCCTTGTAGCTTCTTTGTATTTAATAAAATCAAAATAGGGTGTAAATGATTCCTTCTTTGCCAGAGCTTCAAAGAGCAGGTACACATATTCTGTAAGCAAAAGCAAAATCCACCATAATACAACTCCGTTGATAAAATTAAAGTAGCCCCCCGAAATCATAATTTTGGAAAGGGTATATCTGCCGAATACATTTGCCAGGATTCCTGAAGACTCCTGTAAAACAAATAAAATGAGTAAGATATTGATGAACGGAAGTTCAACCGTACCTTTCTTTACCACATTACGGTAAAACAACCATGCAGCCAACAACCCCGCTAATCCCATAAATATCATTATCCATCTCTCTGCCTGAGATATCTGTACGGTAAGATTTTCTACATAACAAAAAACCACCATTACAAAGGAGAAAATCCAGAACCGCCGTATAACTGCTTCATAATTTCTTAAAAAAAGATAAGTCCCGATTATCAGCAATAAAAACCAAACAGATTGGCTGCTGATGGCAGGAGCATTTACATAAAAAAACTGACCAAAACCAAGAGCAATAAAAAAGGATGATAACAAAGGCCATAAAACCCAATGGCCGGCAAGCCCTAAAACAGCATCTTTGTTTTGCCGGTCAAGGACATGCATTGCCCAACGTCCTGAAAAATATATAGCCAAAAACAGGAATACGATCCAAAGCCTTGAATGCCTGCTTTGTTGAAAATAAATCCTGAAGGTAAACCATGCTTTTTCAAAACTCAAACTCAAAACCTCGCTTAATGATTTTGATCCGGGATAATCCTGATATAAATACGGTACTTCCTTACTGAACATGTTTTTGCTAAACCTACCCAATAAAAATTCTATTTCCTCAATATCCCCGGTTGACTCTATGAGTAATGAAGAAATCTGATTCTGGTACACTCCCAACCTCAGTGCGAGGTTTTCCAGTTGGGAAATTGCAGGGGTAACTTTTACAATCACTTCGCCGATTCGTTCAAGATATTCGGAAGCAAGGGCACTATCTCTTGGCATCTTCCGCATCATGGTATCGCCACTCAGATAGGATAGTTTCTGACGCCAATCGAAAGTTTCACGGTTAAGATCATCCATTTTTTTCTGAAGGACTGTAAGTTCCATATTGATGCCGGAAATCAAAACAAGACTTGATTTCAGGTTTCGAAGGTTGGGATTTTGACTCCGGTCCTGCAACAGTCCCTGCCGCGCTTTTTCAAGGTTATTTGCAAGAAATGTTATTTGCTCACCAAGGCCTATTGTGTCAACCCCTCTTCTTAATCTGCTTGATATCCAATTGACGATGGCTGAGTATTCCCTCAATTTTCGCAGTTGATAACTTACCACTGTATCAGTAGAACGTATCTGATCCTCCTTTTTTGATTGCCGGGCCATCCTTTTTTTTACACTGTCAATATTGGCCTTACCGGAATCTTTATATTGAATGATGCTATCCTTAACCTTCATTGAATCAGCAACCTGAGCCGTGGCAGCGCATGGCAAAATTTGAATGAGAACAACAAATGCAGAAATGATAAGAGCCGTTGATTTCATACTTTTGCCAACCATTTTTTCAAGTAGTGAATAATTTTTCATGAGTATACAGGCCATTTCAAAAAATTTTGACCACCGGCAAGCTGAGGCCAACTGGTACGAACATTGGTTGCAAAAACAGTATTTCAACAGCACACCCGATCATCGTCCTTCCTATACTGTTGTAATTCCCCCCCCAAATGTAACGGGAGTTTTACATATGGGACATTGTCTTAATAATACTATTCAGGATATTTTAATCCGTCGGGCAAGGCAGCAGGGTTTTAATACCTGTTGGGTACCGGGAACCGACCATGCAAGCATCGCTACCGAAGCCAAAGTGGTTCAAATGCTTCGTGAAAGGGGCATTGCCAAGAGCAGTATCGGCAGGGAGGAATTTTTAAAGTATGCCTGGGAATGGAAAGAAAAATACGGAGGCATCATTCTTCAGCAATTAAAAAAACTGGGATGCAGCCTTGACTGGAACCGGGTTAACTTTACCATGGATCCCGATTACTATCAATCGGTGATCAAGGTATTTGTAGACCTGTATGAAAAAGGCCTGATCTACCGGGGCAAACGCATGATCAACTGGGACCCCAAAGCGCTTACGGCCCTCAGCGATGAGGAGGTCATTATGCGCGAAACCCAAAGCAAGCTTTACCACCTCAGGTATGCTGTGGTGAATGAAGACGGGTCATCAACAGGTGAATTCGTAACCATTGCCACTGTTCGTCCGGAAACCATTCTGGGCGATACAGCCGTTGCTGTAAATCCAAAGGATGAAAGGTTTATCCACCTGCATGGGAAGTACGCATTGGTGCCCCTGATTGGCAGAAAAATACCCATTATTACTGATGAGTATGTTTCCATCGATTTTGGAACCGGTGCCCTGAAAGTCACCCCTGCGCACGATATGAACGATTATCAGTTGGGCGAAAAGCACGGGCTTGATGTCGTTGATATCATGAATGATGACGGAACCTTCAGCGAGGCCGCTCAGC
>JALOMX010000184.1 GCA_025455245.1 Chitinophagaceae bacterium | reverse complement strand
ATTTAAATGTAAATCGGCCAATGCCGACTGCGCTTTTGACAGCTGCACATAGTCTTTGCTGCGTCTGAAATACGCGATGGCCCTTGATGCATAATGAGATGCGGAATCTACCAGCATCAATTCAATGAAAATGACACTGATTTTATAATCAAAGCTTGCTTCACGATGCTGATCTTGGAGCGAATGAGCAAGGCTTTTTCCGGTATGATAAAAATGCAGGGCAGTCCTCTTATCGCGCATGTAGTAGTGGCAATCGCCGATGCCGGCAAGGGCGGTCATGTGAAACGTGTCATTCCGGTTTTGTTCGGCATAGCTTGCAAGCGCTGTAAATCCGGAAAGGGCGTCTGTGTAATTCGAGAGCAGGAAATCCTTTTTGGCTTGCTGAAAAATACTATCGGGATGGTTGACTGAAAAGGCTGTACCCAAACCGCCTATCAAGCATAAAATTAGCAACAAGATTCTGCCGAAAACCATAGCGTCTGCAAAATACAACGGATCAGGTTTATGAATCATTCATTTGGACTGATAGTACATCTGTACTATTTTTTGGGTGAATACCCGGCTTCAATTTTACAATATCTACTCCCACGCAACTGTGAGATGGAATAAGTAACGCGAAAAGGGGCCTCACACATACACTTTTTATAAAAAACATGCACAATAGTGTCGAATGTTTTTCCGGCAAAACAGTGATTCTGTAACCATCAAACAAGCAACATACATGATCATGACATCAACCTACCGGTATTGTATGCCCGCCATTTTTATGTTGGTAACCATTTTTGCCCATGCACAGATCAATCCGTCGATGGGTGGCCTGTTTTTCCGCGAAAACAAAGGACAGGTAAAAGATCAACATGGGCATGCCCGGCCCGATATTATTATTAGCGGACATGTAAACGGCCTCACCTTTCATTTCGACAAGCAGGGGATGCATTACCAACTTGTCAAACCTCATGCACAGAAAAAAAGCAACCATGCGGACAACCTTGGAGACGCAGGTAACCTCGCTGTCAACATGGATATTTACAGGGTAGATGTACAATGGGCCGGCGCCAATCCGAACCCCGTTGTGGAATACCTGAACCCCCTCCCCGGTGTAGAGCATTTTTACAACGTGCCCAACGGTATGCAACCTGTTTTACATGTGAAAAGCTACCGGGAAGTGCGGTACAAAAATGTATATCCCGGTATTGATGTACGGTTTTATGAAAAGGACGGTAGCCTTGAATATGATTTTGAGGTAGCGCCTCATGCTAATCCCGAAAACATCCGTCTTGCCATCAGCGGCGCGGATTTGAGTGTGAATGATAAAGATGAACTCTGTATGAAAACGCCATTGGGCCAAATACGCGAAGGTGGATTGGAAGTATGGCAGGGTAGCCAACGCATCAAGGCGGAATGGAATTTGAAAGAGGAAGCGGTTGGATTTTCCTTAGGAAATTATGATCCGGCGAAACCCTTGCTGATTGATCCTCCGGTACGGGTGTGGGGAACTTACTTTGGTGCTGCTGATGGCAATGACTTTGGCCATGCGGTTACCACCGACCAAAACGGTAATGTATACTTCGCAGGAGAAACATCTTCCACAACCAACATTGCTACAAGCGGTTCGCACCAATCAACGCTTACGCCAAATGCCATTGGTGGCGACGTCTTTCTGGCTAAGTTTAACAGCAGTGGGCAAATTCAGTGGGGTACCTATTTCGGTGCAAACGGTGATGATGAATGCCGTGCTATTGCAGTGAATTCCTCTGGTTTCATTTTTATTGGGGGAATAACCGGCTCTGGCGGAGTAAACGGGCCGGATAATGATTTTGTAACGCAAGGGGCTCACCAAACCACTTACGGCGGAGGGTCGATGGATGGCTTCCTGGCCTGCTTTTCCCCCGAAGGTTTTCCTTCATGGGTTACATTTTATGGGGGTTCAGGCGGTTGGGACTATGTGAACTCGGTAGCCACAGACCCGGAAGGCAATGTATATATAGCAGGTGAAACGGAATCTGCTACGGGCATAGCCAGCAACGGGGCTCACCAAACCTCCCGTGTGGGAGATTATGACTGTTTTATTGCCAAATTTACACCTACGGGTCAAAGGCTTTGGGGTACCTATTTTGGCAACAGCGGCAGGGAATTTGGCAGAAGGATTGCAGTAGATGCTTCAGGATCCGTATATCTGGCAGGTGTTTCTAATTCGGCCACCGGAATTTCCACTTCCGGCACGCACCAGGCAACCTACGGTGGCAGTAATGATGCATTTCTTGCAAAATTTACCACGAGTGGCACTTTAGCTTTTTGCACTTACTATGGCGGATCCGGTCAGGATCGGGGTAATGCTGTTCAGGTTGCTTCTAACGGTGACATTTATCTGGCGGGTTCTACCAGGTCAAATACCGGCATTTCCACACCGGGGGTACATCAGGCTTCTCATGCATTCAACTTCTATTTTGATGCCTTTCTTGTAAAATTCAATGCCTCCGGCCAGCGGCAATGGGCTACCTATTGCGGAGGAAGCTTTGACGATGAGGCTTTTGGGGTAGGGCTCGACAATGCGGGAAATGTGTACCTTTCAGGAACAACCCTTTCAACAGACGGCATTTCAACAGCAAACGGCTACCAGAATGCACTGGCTCAAACCGGCACCCCTGATATTTTCATTGTAAAATTTAATAATGCAGGTGTTCGCCAATGGGGCACTTATTATGGGGGTAGTCAGGATGAAAATTTCGGACAATTAATTTGCACTCCCTCCGGAGAATTATTTTTGAGCGGATGGACGCGTTCGGATAACAACATCGGAAGTCCCGGGGCGCATCAGGCTGCTTATAGTGGCGGATTCCCTACCTACGATGCTTTTCTGGTAAAGTTTTCTGATGGTGTTTTACCGGTTAAACTAACAAATTTTGATGCTTATCTGCAACAAGGCGCGGTGCAAGTGCAATGGGAAACAGCATCAGAAATCAACACTTCGCACTTTGAGGTGCAAAGGATGAGAGGAAACCAAAATGCATGGTCTTCCATTGGAAGAAAGCAATCATCAGGATTTGCCAATACCACCACAAAATATCAATTCACCGATACAGATATCAAACTTTCCGGCCAATACCAATACCGCCTTAAAATGGTAGATAAGGATGGAAGTTTTAGCTATTCACCTGTACGCAAGGTTAACATCAATGCCCAATCAGTGTGGCAGGTGTATCCAACGATTGCTGAGCAAAAGCAAGTAAATGTGCAACTATCGGCAGCAAGCCAACTCAATCTTATAGATATGCAGGGAAGGGTTATTAAAACGTATAGCTTACAGGCAGGAAATCACCGGTTGTATCTGCCTTTTGTTGCCGGGCAATACCGGTTAGTAAATATGGAAAGTGGAGAACAAAAATCAATCGTAATTCAATAGATCATTTATAATCCTTAAAAACAAAAAGTAAATGCAGCACCTTTTCGGGTAGCTGCATATTTTTTATGTTGGATATTTATGCACCCTGCATCACTATTTTCGGCTTCCTGTCCACTTTATACAAACCCCAATGCTTTTCCGGTTCATTGGGGTCGGGCGATCCTTTCCATGGTTCATCGAAAGCTTCAAAGAAGTAGGTCAACACATGATGCTTTTCGGTCCATTGCATCAGGTCTTCAAAATAGAGCTTTTGCGCATCTTCATTCACCCGTTCGGGATGTATGCCCCGACCATTTGAGTTGGTGGCCCATCCCGCTTCTGTTATTACGGTGGGCTTATCCGGATAAAGATTGGCTACCATCTGATAGTTTTCTACCGTGTACTCCATCGCCTCGTGAATATGTTTGTATTCCCAAACGGGATAGGTATGCAGCGAAATAAAATCCACCACTTCCACAAGGGGTTTCAGTTTATTGAGCCAGGGTACGTAATTGTCACAGAACGTAACCGGTTGTTTGGCTGATTTTTTTACCAATTGTACATACTCAATTACTTTTTGAACCGGTACATAGTTTCCGCTCCAATCCACACAGGCTTCATTGCCTACAGAAAGGGAAATGATGATCTTCGGATATTTATTTGCCCATTCTGCAAGCCTTTTAATTTTTATGAGGTTGTTCTTTTTGTTTCGTTCCAGTTCTGATTCGCTATACACACCGCCACCCCACGGGCAACCGAAGTTGTTCATTTCAGCCTCAATGTAGGCGCCCTGCATCACGGTGAAGTCAAGCCCCTCCCGTTGTATTACCTGCAGCACAGTTTCGGCATGTGGGTCGCAATCGTATAATCGAAGGTGCTTAAAGTGTGGTTGCAGTATCAGTAAGTCTTCCTTTACCTGCTCATACGAAGGGTATTTATCTCCCGGTCTTTGTCCTTCCCTGAATCCTGAATAGCAGATTGCCCTTGCTTTTTGCCATCCAAAATGCTTAAATACATTCATTCCTGATACTTTAGTTTTTCATGTTTGTCCCAAATACCCCAATAAGCGCCGACAGTTCCTTCGGCCCCCACTTTCCACGATTCGTCGAAGGATGAAAAGTAAAAGACAGGTATATTATCATTGGCCGACCAAAGTTGTGTATTGATGAAATAGTCCCTTGCGCTTTTTTCGGATGGCCAGGCTCCTTTTACATTTTCGCCCTGACTTGGCCAGCCTGTTTCAGTAATAATTACTTCTTTACCATTGGCGGCGGCACTTGCCTGATAATACATTTGTTTCATGTAGTCCAATGAATTTTCAAAAGGACAACCTTCCCAGAAAGGATAACAGTTCGCAAGAATTACATCACACATTTCTGTTATACGAGGACGGTGCGAAAATTCATAGTAAGCATCTACGTATCCAACGGGAACATTTGGAATTTCTGTTTTTACATGCCTCATAAAGTCCAGCAACTGATCTTCGGTAAGATCTTTGCGATACATGACTTCATTGCCAACAGCGGCAATATCCACATATCCTTCCTTTGCCAATTGAATCAGTCCTTCAATTTCGCGTTGATTAATTTCGTCATCTTTTCCCAGCCAGGCACCTACCAGGGTTTTAATACCCATTTCTTTGGCTATTTTGGGAATCCATTCATTGCCTTCGGTACAGGAAAAAGACCGTACCCACCGGGTGTGCGGTTTTAGAATTTCCATGCGCCTGCGTACCTGTGCTTCCGAAATAATATCGCCGGGTTTTTGACCATCTTCGTACAGGCTGAAGCAAAAGCCATGAACGCCGTTTTCA
>JALOMX010000183.1 GCA_025455245.1 Chitinophagaceae bacterium | reverse complement strand
CAGGATCAGCTTGCCGACAGCGGCACCATTGTGCAGGAAACCTTCCAGGGTATTTCGGTGGTAAAATCTTTTACCAGTGAACACCACGAAGTTGGGCGTTATGTAAAAAGTATTTATGCCGTAGTGCAAACCGCCATCACCAATGCACGTTACCGCGGCGCATTTATTTCCTTCATGATCTTCAGCGTATTTGGGGCCATTGCTTTTGTAATGTGGATGGGCGCCAATATGATACAAACCGGCGAGCTAACGATCGGCGCCTTGACCATGTTTGTGATCTTCTCCGTTTTTGTGGGCGGGACCTTTGCAGGCTTTGCCGATATGTTCAGCCAGTTGCAGAAAACCCTTGGAGCCACACAGGCCGTGCGCGAAATATTACGCGGGGAGCATGAGCCCGTTTCCTTTGAGCCGGTAACCATCGATCCGCACCATATGCTCCGGGGCAATGTTCAGTTCGACCGGGTTCATTTCAGCTACCCGGGCCGGCCCGATGTGGAGGTGCTGAAAGGCGTAAGCCTGCAGGCCCGATCGGGCGAACAGTTGGCGCTGGTGGGGCCAAGCGGTTCGGGCAAAAGCACTATTGCCGCCCTGCTGCTGCAGTTTTATGCACCCGGCAGCGGCACCATTTTATTTGACGGAAAGCCATCCAACGCATATCCATTGACGCAGCTCCGCGCGCAGATCGGATATGTACCGCAGGACGTGATCCTTTTTGGCGGAAGCATCCGCGAAAACATTACCTATGGAAAGCCCGGCGCTACTGACGAAGAGATTATGGCTGCTGCCGAAAAAGCCAATGCCCATGTATTTATCAAAAACTTTCCTGAGGGTTATGATACCATTGTGGGCGAAAGGGGCATCAAACTGAGCGGCGGACAGCGTCAGCGCATTGCCATTGCCCGTGCCATCCTGAAAAACCCCGCCATCCTGATACTCGACGAAGCCACAAGCAGCCTCGACAGCGAAAGCGAACAACTCGTACAGGAAGCGCTGGAGTACCTGATGCAGGGCCGTACCAGTTTTGTGATTGCCCACCGACTTAGTACCATCCGCAGTGCAGATCAGATCGTGGTGATCGACCATGGCAAAGTGGTGCAAACCGGCACCCATGCCGATCTGATGCAGCAGGACGGACTGTACAAAAGGCTGAACGAGATGCAGTTTGAATACGGGGTGGAGGTTTGAGGTCCGGGGTTTTAGGTTTGAGGATTCGGGTTACGCGTTTGTTATTTATTATTTGATGTTTGTTATTTGATGTTTGAGGTTCGGGTTTCAGGAATTTAACTTAATCCCTCAGTTAACTAATTACCTCATTTAACTTATTCCCTCAATTAACCAATTCCCTTATTGACTCATTGACCCATTGACTTTCCGACTCCAAAAACTTACATTTTAATCATAAATCCCTACGATCGGATTATAAACAGACGGCTGTAAACGAAAAAATTCCCATATTCGCCTTACCAAAAAAGTAAACTGCAACCATGAAACAACGTATTTTTTTAGTAATTGCACTCTTTGGCACTATTCTCGCATCTGCTCAAAAAGCCGATACCACCAAACAAAACGAATACCTGTCTTTGTATCGCCGTGCTTTAAACTACAACGATCTTGGAAGTGCCGCTTATGCCGTTGGGGCTTACCTGCATCATGGGGGGGCGGCCAACTTCAACGATACGCTTGCATTGATCTACTACAATATGAACAACCTTGGCGGGGCTTACAAACTCGCAGGTGAAATCAACGAAAAAGACCCCAAAAATGCCACCGCCCTGACTTTACTTGCCGATATCAGCGGCCGCGCCGGTGAAGTGAAAAAAAGCCTGGAATGGTATGAAAAACTGATTGAAGTATCGCCTTCGCCTTACAATCAGTATCAGCTTGCCACCAAACAGTTTTTACTCGAACGCAACCTTGAATGCAAGCAAAGTCTGCAAAAAGTGATTGCCGACAGCGCACAGGCCAAAGAGCAAATGGTTCGCCTTGACATAGGCGAGGGATATGGCGAAGACGTTCCCGTGCTTGCTGCCGCCATGAACATGATGGGGGCCATTGCATACAAGGAAAAAGACAATGCACTCGCCAAAGAATGGTATCAGAAGGCCGTAAACGTTTTTCCCCAGTTTGTCATTGCCAAACAAAACCTTGAGGAACTCAACAAACCGGCCGCCCCTGCAAAGCCTGCTACCCCTGCAAAGCCTCCGGTGAAGAAAGGGTAAGGGGCAGTTTGCAGTTCGCAGTTGACAGTTGGCAGTCGGCAGTTGGCAGTTTGCAAAAAAACAGGATGAGGCCAGGATAAATATGACAGAAGGCAACTTGCTGTCTGGTAAAGGCAAGTACCGTGCAAGAGGAAAGATAACCATCTTTACTTTCAATACCTGTGCAACTTATTTCTTCGACTTATGCCTGTCGGAAATCATGAAAAACAGGCTTACAGAACCGAAATAATCATTTACAGGATAAAAGTCATCATAGTGAACATTGAACGTACTGAAGTTATATTGCAATTGAAGCTTAACTTGTTCAAAGCCGCCTCTTAAGGTAATGCCGGGCTCAAAAACGAATTTCTGGTTATTATCTTTAAAATATTGTTCAATTTGGTAATGGGGTGTTTCGGATAAACGAGAATAATCCTTTGATGCATACAGTAAGTAACCTACCCTTGGGGTTATCGCCGCATCAAAGTACCTTGAAGTAAATCCAAAAGACGGTTGGAGAAAGGGCTTGGCGATGGTAACATTACAATAATTCATTTCCTGTTTGTTATTGATATCGTAATAGCCCAACCCGCCATAAATTTCCCATGCCCATTTGCCATTTTTTAAAACACCATATCTGCCTCCCCCCAGTTCCAGGTAATTCCCATTCGATTTCCATTCATCCTGTTCGGGGGCGCCCATATTACTCATAGTATAAAAAGTCAGTATTCCTCCCCATTTTTCAGAAAAAGCATATGCTGCCTGCAAGGATAGACCTTCACCATCAGTAGGGTTATCACCTACGCTTATGGCATAACCTAAAGAACCGGCAAAATCGCCCTTTGATTTTAGCATCGGAACGTTTTGGCCAACATTGGAATAGAGCACCGGATTACATGCCTGCAGAATAAACACAGGCATCGAAAAGTATAGTAATACCTGTATTAAGTTTTTCATAACCTAGTGTGAATCTGATTTTATTCACTTATTAAAGTTACGAAAAAATGAGCCTTTTTCCTAATACGATCTCAGGTATACCAAGGTCTATTCAACAAATTCCGGTATTCCCGACACAACTTTACTGATCCGGTAAAACAGGAAAAAATGGAGGGACTTGTCTATGGCTCGTCGCCTGTTCAAACGCATAAGCCATTTGAATCAACTTAGCCTCGGTATATGGCACACCAAACAAAGAAAGCCCCACAGGCAATGCAAACATTTGTCCCATTGGCAAACTGATGTGCGGATAGCCTGCCATAGCTGCAGGTTGCGTCAGAAAATCGTTGCTGTACCGGTCGCCATAAAGCATATCGATGGCACAGGCCGGGCCCATCGTTATTCCGGCTAATGCATCAAGGTTATCCTTCTCCATCACCCCGGTCAATATCTTCCGGCTTGCATCCCTTCCCTTTTCCAGCGCTTCTTTATAGGCAGCAGCTTCCAATCCATCGGTTTTCTCGCAGTTTTCCAATTGCTCCTGTTTAAAAAAGGGCATGGCCTTGTCTTCATTGGTTTTGTTGAAAGCAATAACCTCAGTAAGGTTCTTTACTTTGGCATTGGCCATTGAAAGGTATTTGTTTACCCCATCTTTAAATTCATATTGAAGGATCTTTAATTCATAGTCACCCAGTTTTTCAATAGCCTCCACATATTCAACTTCCACTATTTCTGCTCCAAGCTCCTTTATTTTTTCCAGGGCCTTGTCAAGCAAAAAATTCAGTTGATGATGTTTGCTGCGCCTTTTCAGGTCTACGCCAATCCTTTTGCCCTGCAAGCCCTTTCCGTCAAGACCTGCGGCATAGTCCGTCAATGCTTTCCCGTTGCTTTCATTGGTAATGGGATCACGGGAGTCGTTTCCTGTACAAATGCCAAGAAGTATGGCCGCATCCTTAACCGTTCTTGCCATGGGTCCCGCCGTATCCTGCGTGGCCGATATTGGGATAATTCCGCTGCGGCTCCAAAGCCCCACGGTTGGCTTAATACCAACCAATGCGTTTACCGAGGCAGGGCAGGTAATACTACCATCCGTTTCGGTACCAATACCTGCCACACAAAGGTTTGCCGCTACAGCTGTTCCTGTGCCGCTGCTGCTTCCGCAGGGATTGTGCGTAAGGACATAGGGCATTTTGGTTTGCCCGCCGCGGCTGCTCCATCCTGAACAACTTGCCGTACTGCGGAAATTAGCCCACTCACTCAGGTTTGTTTTACCAAGCAGTACGGCGCCGGCTTGACGCAGTTTTTCGACAATAAAAGCATCCTGCTTGGCCATATTGCCTTCGAGCGCAAGTGTGCCGGCAGTTGTCTGCATTTTATCGGCTGTATCAATGTTGTCTTTTATCAGCACAGGTATGCCGTGCATCGGTCCCCGGACCTTGCCCGCCTTACGTTCATTATCCATTTGCCTGGCAATAGAAAGTGCATCTGGGTTCAGTTCGATTACCGAGTTGAGTTTCGGGCCGGCTTTGTCGATAGCCGCAATCCGATCAAGATAAGCCTGCGTCAAAGCCTCTGCCGTTAGTTTTCCTCCTGCCATGCGCTCCTGAAGATCGCCAATGGTAGCTTCGGCAAATTCAAAATCATCCTTAAAGTTGTCAGGTGTTTCTTTATTACCGGAAGAATCCTGCCCGGAATTACATGCCGGCAAGGCGGCCACTGCTGTAAGCGAAAAACCCGCTGCGGTGGTATTCTGTATAAATGAACGACGTTTCATAGGATGTAAATGTAGGCGGTTTAGGGATTGGTTGAATGGGGGAATCACGTTCCCTTGAAGAATAAATTTGTTTCGTAAACAGGATATCAATAGAACTGATTTAATTGGGTGACAACGTGGTATTCAGGTTGGCTTGCCGGAAAATTGACACCTTCTTTTATATGCTTCAGCTAATTGAACCGGAACCATTTTTGCATGGGCATCCAATAGAAGGATTTGACTTATTATTTTAAGGATAGATTTTTAACCGTTGACACACTTAATTGAACACTACCTACTTAATTGAACACT
>JALOMX010000182.1 GCA_025455245.1 Chitinophagaceae bacterium | reverse complement strand
TCAATATTGGCAGTTGAATCCTGCGCTAAAACGGATGTGAACGTAGTGGCTCCAATGAGCATAAAAATTATTTTTCTTAACATTGTCGTGCATTTTTGGGATGAAAAATGTAGGCACTGCTGCTGTGGGCTTGTACCAGAAGCCCATGGGTATTGGCAGTGCTTTTTTTTAAATAAAAGAAAGTTTGTGTATCCTGTTTTACCAGGGGTGGCCCTGCCCGCGAACAGGGACCACCCGGTAAAACAATCTATAAAAGGCTGATGTTCCGCACCAACCTGCTATGGAGGCATGAAAATTAATGGGCGGCTTCTTCTTCCTTCAACACGCCATTCTGACTAACCAGCAATGTACCCTGCAGGTATTTCTCATTATGCTGCGTTGAATCAAGCCCTGCCTCTTCCTCAAGTTCGGTTACCCTTAAAGGCAGGATATAATTGATAAATTTAAAAATCAGGAAAGACATGCCGAGGCTGAAACCTACCACAATGGCCATCCCCTTGAATTGTGTCCACAAAAAACCGGGGTTTCCGTAAAACAAGCCATCCGGTCCGGCACTATTTACTGCAGTAGTGGCAAAAACGCCTGTCATCAGCATACCAACCATACCGCCTATCCCATGGCATGGGAATACATCCAAAGCGTCATCGAGACGAGATTTGGATTTGTAATAAACGGCGAGATTAGAGATAATGGCTGCAAACACCCCAATAAAAATACTTTGAGGCACTGCCACAAAACCCGCAGCAGGTGTAATGGCCACCAATCCTACCACAGCACCAATACAAAAGCCAAGTACACTTGGTTTTTTGCCGCGTAACACATCAAAAAACATCCATGAAAGCCCTGCAGCAGCAGCTGCCACATTGGTTACCATAAAGGCGGAAGCTGCGAGTTCATTGGATGCTACGGCACTGCCTGCATTAAATCCAAACCAGCCAAACCAAAGAAGTCCGGTACCGATTAACACATAAGGAATATTGGCCGGGGGCACTTCCTTTTGTTCTACATGAGATTTGCGGCGCTTAAGCATTAATGCACCAACCAGGGCAGCACAGCCAGCTGAAATATGCACCACTGTACCACCTGCAAAATCCCACACGCCCATGGCAGCCAAAAATCCTTCAGGATGCCATGTCCAATGGGCTATCGGGGCATAAACCAGCAGGCTAAAGAGTGCAATAAATAGGATATAGGAGGTAAACCGAATGCGCTCAGCCACAGCTCCTACCACCAGGCCCGGGGTGATAATTGCAAACATCAACTGAAACACCGAAAACAGTGAAAGCGGGATGGTAGGTGCCAGAGGCCATGGCTCACCGGACATTACCCCCTTAAAAAATAAGAAAGTTGTGGGGTTCCCAATAAATCCGCCGATAGATTCGCCAAAACAGAGGCTGAATCCAATGGCCACCCAAAGAACGCTGACGATTCCCGCAGCAACCACACTTTTCATCATAGTAGAAATCACATTTTTACGGTGCACCATACCTCCGTAAAAAAATGCCAGTCCGGGGGTCATTAAAAACACCAACGCCGAGGCAATCAGAATCCAGGCAATATCAGCCTGATTATACACACCCTCTTCAGCTTTAAACAGCGGAGCAGAAGGTACAAAAGCAGCAGCCAATGCAATAGCAGCCAGCACCCCAAAGGGCGCAATTTGTTTCGCTTGAATTTTTCTCATAGATTGTTTTTTTAGTGAATAAATGGATAACTAACCAGGGATGAATCCCCAAAAATCTACATGGCTGCAATGTTCAAATGAAAACAAGGGTAATGAGAAAGGGTATATATTGAAAAGAAAAATATCAATATCCTTATGTAAAAGAAAGTTCTACCTGAATACAAACACTTATAAAAGCATTAAATTCTGAGTGAAGATATTAAATTTAAAATAACAGACAAATATTTTTTATATATTTTAAATTTTAATGTTTCTAAATGCAATGGATTTCCCCTAAATCCGGGAAAAATCGTTAATACCCCGGTGTTCCCGGCAACATAACGCCAGGCAATTTGCCCAATCGGGCTAATTTTCTTTAGAATAGAAAAAGAAAAATCATATTTATCTTTAAGTAAATATGATTTTTTAAAAGAAAAGCCTGCTCCCCGAAAGAAGCAGGCTTTTTAAAACTTGGCTTGTTTTAACTACCTTAAAAACAGCATTTCACGGTATTTGGGCAGCGGCCAGAAATTATCGTCAATGTGTAGTTCAAGCTTATCCACATGATAACGGATTTTATCAAAATAAGGCTTAACCTCATCACAATACGCGATGGCTTTATCGCGCGTATTTTCAACAGCGTTTGCCTTTTTGCGGGCTTGAATCATTTTTTCAACAAGATCGGCACCCTCGTTTATATGCTTGGTAATTTTTTCAAGGATCTGAAGCTGATTGGCATAGGTTTCTGAAGAAAGTCCCAATTCTTTCAAACCCCTGATGTTTTCGATCAGCACATTCTGGTACTTAACAGCTGCAGGCAAAATATGACTTGTTACCAATTCACCCATTATCCTTCCTTCGATCTGAACCCTTTTAATATAACTCTCAAGCATGATCTCATGACGCGCTTCGCTTTCGGCATGGGTTAAGATATGGAGGGATTCAAACAGTTCAAGAGCCGCTTCTTCTACATAGGCATCCAGAGCAAGCGGTGTGGTGGGAAGATTCGGTAAACCACGGCGCGCAGCTTCTGCATGCCACTCCTCACTGTAACCATCGCCCTCAAAAAGTACTTTTTCAGCATCAACAATGTACTTTTTAATTACTTCCATAATGGCCACTTCCTTCTTCTCCCCCTTCTCAATCAATCCATCCACTTCTTCTTTAAACCTGTCAAGGGTTTTGGCCATAATAGCATTCAAAACAGCCATGGGAATAGCACAGTTGGCCGAGCTACCAACAGCACGGAATTCAAACTTGTTGCCTGTAAAAGCAAAAGGCGATGTACGGTTCCGGTCAGTGTTATCCAGCAGCAGTTCAGGAATAGTTTTATGGATATCAAGCTTCAAAAGGATTTCATCCTGCTCGGTGAAATTATCACCTACCCTCTCCTTAATTTCCTGCAATACCTCTGTAAGGAATTTGCCGATAAAAATAGAGATGATAGCGGGCGGGGCTTCGTTGGCACCAAGACGGTGGTCGTTTCCTGCACTTGCAATAGAAGCGCGTAATAAAGGTGCATAATCATGTACCGCCTTAATTACGTTTACAAAAAAGGTCAGGAACATCAAATTTGTCTTTGGTGTCTTTCCGGGAGCCAACAGGTTCACACCTGTGTCGGTGCTAAGGCTCCAGTTATTGTGTTTCCCACTTCCATTGATACCTGCGAAAGGTTTTTCATGGAAAAGAACAGCAAGCTTATGGCGCTTTGCCACGCGGTTCATTACATCCATCAGTAAGATGTTGTGATCAACCGCTACACCTGCTTCTTCAAAAATCGGTGCACACTCAAACTGTGCAGGTGCCACCTCATTGTGCCTTGTACGCAACGGAATTCCAAGCTTGTACGCTTCTTCTTCAAAATCGCGCATAAATGCATAAACCCGCTCAGGTATGCTGCCAAAATAATGGTCTTCGAGCTGCTGACCTTTTGCAGATGAATGACCAAAAACCGTACGGCCTGTCAAAACCAGGTCAGGGCGGGAATTGGCAAGACCGGCATCAATTACAAAGTATTCCTGCTCCCATCCAAGGGTGGCGGTAACCTTGCTTACATTACGATCGAAATATTGTGCAACTGCTACTGCAGACTTGTTTAACGCATCGAGAGAACGAAGCAAGGGCGTTTTGGCATCTAGGCTTTCGCCGGTGTAACTCACAAAAATGGTGGGGATACAGAGTGTTTTGCCATTACCCACTTCAAAAATAAAAGCCGGGGAAGTGGGATCCCATGCTGTATATCCGCGGGCTTCAAAAGTAGCACGCAAACCACCGCTTGGAAACGAGGAAGCATCGGGTTCCTGCTGAATCAGCGCATCACCGTCAAATTGCTCAATAGGAGTGCCATCACCTTTGATGGTAAAAAAGGAATCATGCTTTTCCGCGGTTGTACCGGTAAGCGGTTGAAACCAGTGGGTAAAATGGGTTACGCCCCTGCTTTCGGCCCAGGCCTTTATGCCGCTTGCAATCTGATTGCCCATAGAACGGTCAATCTTTTTGCCACTATTAATAGAAGCTACAAGACTTTTGTAGGCCTCATCACTCAAATAATGACGCGCTTTTTTCAGGGTAAATACATTCTCTCCGAAAATGGTTGTAATCTTGGTAGACCCTTCCACATTTACATCAACCGGGTTGGCAAATAAACTGTCCAACGCTTTTAGTCGCAATGATTCCATGGATTGACTTTGTTTTGGCTTTTATGATGAATAAATATTTAATGCGGCTTAATACCCTACATTCAAATCAGGGCACGAAAGTAACCCAATCACCCAAATTTTAAAGGCAATTGGCGCTAATTGTGTAAAAAAAATTAATTCTTAGTTTAAAAACAGCATGAAACTAAACATTCAATACCTATTAAATTTTTTTTAATATCAATAGGAAATGGAAAGTTTTATGGATTTTTTGCCCTGAAGAAAAGAGAAGAAAGCATCGACAAAAACCGATTTTTCGAAAAAAAAGATGGGTAAACAAGAAGCAGATTGAAGAAAAAATACCCGATGCAGGGAAGGAAAATACTCCTGTAACGGATGATGGCACCGGTGTTTGTGATGGTATAACCTATTATGAGCAGATTGACAATTCCAAAAATCAATAAAGCCACTGCCTCCGGAGTTGGACTTAAAAGCCTGAGTTTTTTTAGGAAATGAACCATGACAAATAAAATAAAAAGCCACAAAGCATATAACTCTGCTAAAAACAGGTAATAAAAAGGTTTGACAACCTCACCCGGTACAGGCCTGAACAAAACATTAAAAACAGCTTCCGGAAAGACTTCCGCAAAACCTGAAAAGGTTGGCTCAAGATCTTTCATATTGAGTTCTGTATTGGCATCCTTTCCTGTTGTTAATCCCGCTGTTGCACCCAACTCGATAGTTCTGCTGAAACTTATATCCGCAATATCAATTGTACCATATTCGGTTGAGAAGAGATTCCAGCCGGTAAAATGAAATGGTGTCTCCCGGGGAACAGAAAGAGCAATCTTCAGGTATTCAATCCTGTCAGCCGCCGAAAGTGTTGATCCGTCAGGACTTAATGTAAAATAATCATGACTCCTGC
>JALOMX010000181.1 GCA_025455245.1 Chitinophagaceae bacterium | reverse complement strand
AAACTGCTGCAATTCGACAATATTGATGAATTGCTCTCCCAAAGCCGCACCCGGGCGGATGAGGCGATGGCTGAAGCAAACATCCTTGCCGTAGAACTTTCCAAAGGGAGGAAAAAAGTAATACCTGCCCTGGAAAAAACCACCAACGAATACCTCGGGCAAATGGGCATGCCCAATGCGCGGTTAAAAGCCGCTTGCAACCGGGCATCCGCAGCTGATGGTTCAGGTGGCTTACACGCATTTGGCGCAGATTTGGTGGAACTACTGTTTGATGCCAACAAAACCGGACGTTTTGAACCTATTGGCAAGGTGGCAAGCGGAGGTGAACTCAGCCGGTTGATGCTTGCCATAAAAGCGCAGGTAGCCAAAAGTGTTCAGTTGCCCGCGCTCATTTTCGATGAAATAGATTCGGGCATCAGCGGGGAAGCGGCCCGGCAGGTAGGGCTGCTGATGCGCTCGCTTGCATCGGGGCATCAGGTAATTGCCATTACCCATCAGCCGCAAATTGCCGCCCGTGCCCATGCCCATTTCTTTGTGTACAAGCAGGAAAATAATGGTGCCATCCGCACACGCCTGCGCAGGCTTGAAGAGGCGCAAAGGGTAGAAGCCATTGCCCGCATGCTCAGCGGAGAGGCCCTAACCGAAAGCGCCCGGCAAATAGCCCGCGAAATGGTGGAGGCCCCCTGAAGCACATTTGGAGATTTATAGCTTCAAATTGTAGGCAAGTACGTACTTTTGCGCGCAATTCTGCAAAATGACCTCCATCATTCGGATGGATAAAACAGAGTAGCCAATATTAAATCTCAAATATTCAAATCTTCAATAAAGAATGAGCGGTGCTTTAAAAGAGGTTCGTAACCGGATTAAATCAGTACAAAGTACACAGCAAATTACCAAGGCCATGAAAATGGTGAGTGCGGCCAAACTGCGCCGTGCGCAGGATGCCATTCAGCAAATGAGGCCGTATGCACGCAAAATGCAGGATATGCTGAGCAATATTGTGAGCAATACCGAGGTAGAAGCCGGTGGTGAACTTACGGTAGCACGCCCGGTAGAAAAAGTTTTGATGATTGTAATTACAAGCGATCGCGGGCTTTGCGGAGGTTACAATGCCAATATCAACAAGCTTGCCATCCAAACCATAAAGGAGCAATATTCCGAGCAGTGGAAAAAGAAAAATGTAACGGTTTGGAACATGGGTAAAAAAGGTTTTGAATCCCTTACCAAACTGGGTTACAAAACCGATGATACTTATAAGGATATTTTTCATCACCTCAGTTTTGAAAATGTGCAGGCCTGCGCAAAAGCTGCCGTTCAGGCCTACCTCAACAGGGAGTTTGATGTGGTGGAGATCGTCTATAGCCAGTTTAAAAATGCCGCCACTCAAAGATTTATGGTTGAAAGGTTTTTGCCGATTCCAAAAATTGAAAAGCAGCCCGGGCAGGCAAAAAGTGACTTTATTTTCGAACCTGACAAAGAGCAATTATTGGCTGAAATGATGCCTAAAATCCTGAACACACAGTTGTTTAAGGCTGTTCTTGATGCACATGCAAGCGAACACGGCGCCCGTATGACCGCCATGGATAAAGCCACAGAGAATGCGAACGAGCTATTAAAAACACTGAAAATCAGTTACAACCGTGCAAGGCAGGCTGCCATTACCACGGAACTTACGGAGATCGTAAGTGGCGCTGCCGCACTTCAGGGTTAATCCTTTTACGATACATGGAGCTTTCTGTTATCATACCCCACGTTGAGGCACTCATATTTGCCAGTGAAAAACCGGTTACCACTATGGACCTGGTTGAACTGGTGAATAATGCTTTGGGTTTTATGGAAGACAGGGCAACCCTCGATCAGGTGGAAAGTGCGCTTGATGCCATTACAGAAAAATATAAAAGTGAGTTTTATCCTTTTCAGGTAATTCAAAGCGGGGGAGGGTGGCAGTTTCTGACCAAGAAGCATTATCATGCCACGGTAAGTCAGTTAAACGGGCAGAAGTTTTTAAAAAAACTATCGACAGCAGCGCTTGAGACCCTTTCCATTATTGCTTACAAACAACCCATCACAAAAGGTGAAATTGAAAACATCAGGGGGGTAAACTGTGATTATGCCGTTCAGAAGCTGCTGGAAAAGGAACTAATCATCATCACCGGGCGCAAAGAAGATGCGCCGGGTCAGCCTTTGGTTTATGCCACGAGTAAAAACTTCATGGATTATTTCGGCATAAACAGTCCGGCAGACCTTCCACAGCTTGATGATGTGGCTCATCAGGAAATTGTCAATCCAACCATTGTTGGGGAAGGAAAAATGGTGGATGAAGACCTACCCGGTCAGGAGGATAATACCGGCTTGCTGGTCAATGAACAGGGGGAGATTGTTATTGCTGCTTTGAATAATGATAAGGAAGAGGATAAACGTGACGAAGAACAAAGCGGCCATGAAAATTGATTTTTGACAACTAAAAATATTTTCCGGATGCCTGCTTATATTCAGCAGGTTTTTTTATTTGAATCACTATGCACCAATCACTTTCAAACGAACAACTGATCAGCATTGCCAACGAATATGGCACACCCGTTTATGTGTATCATGCCGAAAAAATTGCAGAACAGTACCAAAAACTCAGGAATGCGTTTTCCGGCACCGATGCCCGTTTCTTTTATGCCTGTAAATCACTCACCAATCCCAATGTACTCAGGTATATTCAGGGAATCGGCGCTTCACTTGATTGTGTCAGCATTAATGAAGTCAGACTTGGTTTAATGGCCGGTTTTTTACCAGAGCAGATTTTATTTACTCCAAACTGTGTCGATTTCCATGAAATAGAAGAAGGTAAAAACCTTGGGGTGAATATCAATATTGATAACATTTCCATTCTTGAGCAGTTTGGCAACCGGTTTGGCGGCAGCTATCCTGTGTGCATACGCCTTAACCCGCACATCATGGCCGGGGGCAACTTTAAAATTTCTACGGGTCATGTGGATAGCAAATTCGGGATCAGCATCCATCAGATCCGACATATTGAGCGGGTGGTAAAAACTACCGGCGTTAAGGTTAGTGGCCTGCATATGCATACCGGCAGCGAGATAAAGGATGTAGGTGTTTTTTTACGCGGCCTTGAAGTAATGTTTGAGATGGCACGTCACTTTTTAGACAGCCTTGAATTTATAGACCTCGGAAGTGGGTTTAAAGTTCCTTACCGCGAAGATGATATTGAAACGGATGTGGTAAGTCTTGGCAAGCAGGTTGCAGAAGCGTTTTCTTCTTTTGAAAAGGAAACAGGGAAGCACCTTCAGGTATGGTTTGAGCCGGGAAAATACCTGGTAAGCGAGTCCGGTTATTTCATTGTTAAAGCCAATGTGGTGAAAACAACAACGGCAACTGTTTTTGCAGGCGTAAACAGTGGATTCAATCATTTGATCCGTCCCATGTTTTATGAAAGCTACCACTTTATAAAAAATGTAAGTAACCCTAACGGCCCTGAGCGTATTTATACAGTGGTCGGCAATATCTGCGAAACAGACACTTTTGCATGGGACCGGAAGCTGAACGAAGTACGGGAAGGAGATTACCTTGTGTTTTTCAATGCGGGTGCTTATGGTTTTGAAATGAGCAGTAATTTCAACAGTCGTTTCAGGCCTGCAGAGGTAATGGTTGAAAACGGAGAGGCCAGGCTCATCCGCAAAAGAGATACCATGGAAGACCTGCTGAAAAATGTAGTTTGGGAATAAAATGGTGCGGCTCTGAAAAATGTAGTTTGGGAATAAAATGGTGCGGTTTTTTATCAGGTGGTTGCAACATTTTCCTTTTCTCATTACAAAAAGAATGGGAGCGGAGGATTTTTCAATCCACAACCTGATTCCAATAAGCAATATCTCACTACTTTTATGCAAATAATCAGGGGGTGTCAATCATTCCCGTTATCATTTATGGCAAGAAATACTTTGTGGTTATTTTTCGTTGGGTTTCTATTAATCAATTTTCAAAATCCATTTGCTCAATCCGCGCAGCCTGTTGCAGGTGTGCCCGGACAGGGATCTTCAGGGATTAAGATAACCCTTGCTGAAATTGAAGCAATTGATAAAGGATTACCGCAGGATAACCGTATAAGGATTCGTGAGGAATTAAAGGCGGGCAACCGGTTTAAACAGCAATCCCCGCAGGCCTTGCCCGGTCATAAGTATCCGCCCGGCCCCGATGAAGAAATCATACGGATGGATGTTACCCAATCCATTCATTCCAACTTCCAGGGAATCCAATTATCAGAAAGCAATTCCATTCCGCCCGATTGTATGGGTGATGTGAGCCATACTCAGATTTGTGTAGTTTCCAATGGAAGAATTAAGTTTTATCCAAAGCCTTCTGTTTGTGATGCCCCTGTACTTACGAGTACAACTACCAATTCGGGAAGTCTTGCCGGTCCTGTTTTTTCAACTACCCTCAGGGCATTTTTTACTTCGGTAATCGGTTCCGCCGACGTTACAGATCCTCATGTTTATTTTGACCGTTTGAGTGAACGTTGGTTTGTGGTAGCCATCAATACGGCCAATGCAAGCAACCGGATCATGATAGCCGTCAGTAACGGATCGGTTATTTCCAATCAGGCATCTTTCAACTTTTTCTTTTTCAACCACGACAGCGGTGCTCCGGCAAATAGTCCCGATGCAGGCGCTTTCTGTGATTATCCCATGGTAGGCCTCGACCGCTTTGCACTGTACATCGGGGGAATCATTTTCAACAGTTCCGGAAATTTCATCGGATCATCGGCTTATGTGGTCAATAAAAACTCACTGCTTACCGGTGGCCCTCTGCAGTTTACCGCTTTCAGACAGGTGGGGCTTGTAAACTCTGGAATTTTTGCCCCGCAGGGTGTTTATAATGATGATCCCGAAGCTACACGTGGATTTTTTGTCGGTGTTGACAATGAGGTCTTCAGCAGGCTAAGGTTCATAACCGTTAACAACCCCGGCGGCACTCCAACCATTACACAGGGTTCTATCAACGTTCCTGCAACTTATTATCCCTATCAGCAGCCTGCACTTGGAAGCAATCTTCCATTAGATGCATTGGGTGACGAGAGGCTGCTTGACGCACAGATGATGCGCAATAAAATAACCGGGCAAAATTCTATATGGACAGCGCATCATATTGCGGTTAATAATACAGGGGCGGCAGTAACGGCGGCAGGTGTAGCCGGTGCAAGAAATGCAATGCGTTGGTATCAGCTTACGGAAAACAACGGGCAGCTTTCGCTGGCACAATCAGGCACTTTATTTGACAATGCTGCGTCAAACCCACGGGGTTATTGGATGGGTACTATTGGTGCAAATGGTCAGGGGCATGCTGTTCTTTCTTCTTCGGTTGCTTCATCCCAATTACATGCCAACGCCATTGTGGCCGGAAGGTATGCTTCGCAAACGGCAGGTACCCTCAATCCCCCGGTTAACGCGACTAATTTTTCTGCGGTTTACAACCGTGAAACTTCTGGAAATGATCAGCGGTGGGGTGATTATACCCATACAGTTGTAGACCCCTCGGATGATATGACGATGTGGACCTTTCAGCAATATACCAATACAAGCAATAGCTGGGCTGTCAGGGCTATTCAGTTGAAAGCGCCTCCTCCCGCAGTACCTTCTTCTATTTCGGCAACACCCTGTGATCAGAATTTTAATACCACTTTCACATTGACGGGGACGGCAACAGATTTTGCAGGGTTTTTCGATCCCGGTCCTCCGCGTGGGGGGCCTGCTTTTCCAAAAAGGCTCAACGTGACAAGCACCGGAAATGTTACCATCAGTAATATCGAATTGATCAGCCCGACCCAAATCAGGTTTGCTGCCAACCTGCGCAATGTCACATTAGGGTCGCAGCAAACCCTTACCATTACCAATCCCGATTGCCAGTCTGTTGTATTTAACTACACAATACCTGCCACCTGTGAAGGAGTAATCAATCCTCCCCCCGGGAACAGCTTCAGGGTAAGTCCCAATCCTGTAGTAAATGGTTCTATGAATGTTGTTACACCTGATGCCACCGGCTCCTTACGATTGATTGCAACCGATGGAAAGGTGTTGGATCAGTTCACCGTAAACGGAGGTTCAATAACCATTGAAACAAGTCGGTACGCAACCGGATTGTATTACCTTGAATTTCAGGGAAGCTCCTCTAAAGAGGTAATTACCGTATTTATTGAAAGAAAATAATTTGCTGTTTGCAGTTTTAATAGCAATTTTAAGGTTAGAACCTTAAAATTTATAGCTATGGCCATACGAATGGTGGATGATCCCCGCGATCCTGATGAATACAATGACAATAGCGGCGGAGGCAGGCGAAATCCGGGTGGTGGCGGAGGCGGTGGATTATTCCAGTTGTTACCACTGCTCTTTATGCTGTTCAGAAAGCCCGGCGGGCTCTTGATATTGCTGATACTTGCCGGCGGGTATTTTTTTCTGAATCAGCAGGGTTGCGGCAATATGTTGTCCGTTGGCGATGAGTCCGCTTTTGCTACAGGAGGCCGGCTTGATCCTGAACAATACAGAAAAGCACAGGTGTACGAAGGCCTTACCGAGGACGATATCCGTAATCCCCTGCCCGCTTTTATTTCCCTCGCACGTTATGCACCCCCGAGGCTCAATCAGGGAAAGCAGGGCAGTTGCGTTGCCTGGAGCAGTGCTTATTCAGCACAAACCATTCTTACGGCAGCAAGTACCGGACAGGATCCAAGGCAGGTGGCTTTCAGTCCGGCTTATATGTACAATCAGATTGCCCTTGAAGGATGTCAGGGTTCTTACCTTGAAAGGGCTATGCGGCTGATGTCGCAAAGGGGCGGAGTTCCCTTTAATGCGTTCCCTTATGATGAAAACAACTGCAGCCGCCCGGTACCAACCGAATTGAACCCAATTGCAGCGCAAAACCGCATTCATGGCTTTAACCGGCTTACCGGTGGTGAAGATGTTCAGGGATTGAGTATTCGGGCAATAAAGGAACATCTGGCAAAAGGCGCCCCCGTAGTCATTGGTATGATGGTAGGAGGCACCTTTATGGAAGGTATGATGGGGAAAAAGGTGTGGGAGCCCACCCAAAGAGATTATACACAGGCGGGTTTTGGTGGTCATGCCATGAGCGTTATTGGCTATGATGACCGTCTTGCCGGCGGTGCTTTTCAGATCATGAACAGTTGGGGGCCGGAATGGGGTGAAAATGGAATTGGCTGGGTGAAATATGGCGACTTTAAGGAATTCACCCGCGAAGCATATGGCATAGACCCTCTGCCGGCAAAGGGTGCAGAAAAAATACCGTTTGATTTAGAAATCGGACTTGTACGCATTGACGACAAGGCGAAGCCCGTTGACTATATTCCTATCAGGGCAGCAGGCACCAACACTTTTTCAACCACAGCCGCTGTTGCAAAAGGAACAAGGTTTAAAATTGAAGTGAAAAATGCAACACCTTGCTATGTGTATGTTTTTGGGAGAGAAACCGATGGACGAAGCTATACCTTGTTTCCTTATCCCACCCAAGCCGACCCGACAAAAACCGCGTATACTCCTTACTGCGGCATTACCGGCTACCGTATGTTTCCAAAAGATAAAAGGCTTTTACTGATCTCATCTGTGGTTTTGCTTCTTTTCGGCACTGCCTTTGGCTGGTGGTACCTCAGGCAGGATCCTTACGGCCTGGAGGCAAGGGTGCCGGGAATGGACAACAGACCGAAGCTTCAGATACGTTCCGATTCAGTAATAATCGGAGAATTCTTTGACACTCTCGGGGAATTCGATGAGCTTATTCCGGGGGAATGGCCTCGATTCAGGGGCAGGGATTTTGACAATATAAGCAAGGACCCCACTCCTCTTGCTGAAGTCTGGGATACTTCAGGACCTGAAATTGTCTGGAGAACAACGCTTGGAGAGGGTTACTCCGGGCCGGTTGTATATGACGGGCGTGTTTATGTCCTTGACTATATCGAACGCAGAAAAGCTGATGCCTTAAGGTGCTTTTCAATGAAGTCGGGAAAGGAACTCTGGAGAAGATGGTACTATGTTGACATCAAGCGTAACCATGGTTATTCAAGGACTATCCCGGCAGTTGACGAAAAATATGTTGTTACTGTCGGACCCAGGTCCCATGCAATGTGCGTTGACAGGATAACAGGTGAGATGATATGGTCTCTCGATCTTGAAAAGGTTTATGGGATACCGGGTTATGACAAGGGGCGCGTCACACCTGATTTCTATTCCGGACAGTGCCCTGTGATTGACAATGGTGTGGCAATACTGGCGCCCGGCGTGAAAGCTCTTATGATAGGTGTTGAATGTTCCACAGGCAGGGTACTATGGGAGACACCCAACAGTGATTCGCTGAGAATGTCACACGGTTCAATTATTCCCATGACAATTCACGGAAAAAGAATGTATGTTTATAATGCAGTAGGTGGAGTTTGCGGAGTTTCGGCAGAGGCCGGAGAAACTGGAAAACTACTCTGGATAAACACTGAGTGGAGCCCTCCGACAACAGCTGCATCGCCTCTTTATATAGGCAACAACGAGATTGCAGTTTTCGGGAGTTACGGGGCCGGGGGCGGAAAGCTGAGGATAGAAAACAACGGCTCTGAAATGAAGGCAGTGCTTGTTGAAGCGCATAAGGCAACAGAAGGAATTTCAAGCGACCAGCAGACTCCTATCGTAATAGGTGATCACATCTGGTGTCTTATGCCTGAGAATGCCGGGGCCCTGAAGAAACAGCTCGTATGTTACCACAGATCGGATCTTAAGACACCGGTATGGTCGAGCGGGAAGGAAAACAGGTACGGGCGCGGTCTGGGACCCTACATTGTGAGCGGAGACAAGCTATACCTTCTTGATGATGACGGAATGCTGTTCCTCTTCAGGATAGAAAACAGCAAAGTCACCCTGCTCGACAGTCACAAGGTAATTGACGGTATCGAAGCATGGGGACCTATGGCAATCGTTAACAGGTATCTTCTC
>JALOMX010000006.1 GCA_025455245.1 Chitinophagaceae bacterium | reverse complement strand
ACACTATTTATGGCAAAAAAGCATGGATACCCAAATCATGCATACTTGAAAAAATCATTAAAAATACCTGTCTGATCACCAATAAGTATGATGAATACCATTTTTGTATTCCCGATAATTACAAGTATAAAAGCATGAACACAACATCAAACTATTAGTTTCAATGTGCTCAATCAAGCCAATAGTGTAAACCGAAAAAAGCCTAAGCCTGTATCAACAATCGGGCGGATGAAAAATAGTGCGATAACCCGACCACAAGGGCTCAACTCGGAACATAGAAAGAGGGTTTGATATAACAAAGGATTTTGGTAAAGGGGCCTGAATAAAACCAAGGGCGTTGCTCAACACCTCAAACTTTTCAGTAAAATATATGCCTTGTTCCTTTTGTTGCGATTCCTGTTGTTGTAGTTTTTTTGCCAACACGCATTTGCCATCGCAATGCAACATGGGTCTTGTCCGGTTTTCGCAAAGGTTTTGAGCAATATACTTCTTGTTGATAAAATAATGTAGCACCACAACTCCTTGCGCAAACACAGACATAAAAATGCTGCAAATCATGATCGTGGCAGTAACGAATTTCATCAGGGTGGCAAAAGTAACAAGAAAGAAAATATGTGAGCCGATGATGAAATTTTTTTTATTACTTTATTTGATCTTGTTTAAGATTTGCACCTAATCTTTCAAAAACTGATCATATCAGATGTACCGTTCTCTATTATTATTTAAGTTGTATTTGGTTGCAATAGCGCTGAATGCACAGAACCCGATGAACCGGTTGAGGCCGGCAAGCCTTGGCATAACAGGTGATACTGCCGATATCAAAACCGCAACAAGTCCCGGGCTTTTGCTTGCCGGAGGTGGCGGCGATGTAGATGAAGCCATGCGTTGGCTGCTGCAGCGAAGCGGCGGTGGAGATGTAGTGATTATCAGGGCGAGCGGCGGCACCGGCTACAATAAATACCTGTATGAACTGGAAAAGGTGAACAGCGTGGAAAGCCTGCTGATAAACAGCCGCGAACTTGCCAACAACGATACCGTTGTACAAATAGTGCGTAATGCCGAAGCTTTGTTCATTGCCGGTGGTGATCAATGGAATTATGTGCAATATTGGAAGGGAACGCAACTGAATGAAGCCATCCAATACCTGATAATGAAAAAGAAAGTGCCGATTGGCGGAACAAGTGCCGGGCTTGCCATTTTGGGCCAATACTGCTTTGATGCCAAAAACGGCAGCATTACAAGCGATACGGCTTTGCGGAATCCTATGCATCCAAAAATGAGTATCAGTCAGGGTTTTATAAAACACCCGTTGATGAAGGGATGGATAACCGACAGCCACTATGCACAGCGCAATCGTCAGGGACGCCACATGGTTATGCTGGCGAAAATCAGCAGTAAAAACAGGAGGCCTAACGGACTGGGTATTGACGAAAAAACCGCGGTAGCTTTAGATGACAAAGGAACCCTGCTGGTTTTCGGGGAAAACGAAGCATGGTTTTTAAAAGCAGGGAAAAAAACACCCCAAACATTGAATGAACAGGATGCATTGACCTGGCAATGGAAAGGCAGGGCGGTAAAGGTTATCCGGGTAAAAGGAAGCCAACCGGGCACACCTGCAGGGAACCTGTTAAATGGGGGAATCTACGGCGGTCAGACAGAATATTGGGAAGTGGTCAACGGCACCCTTTTGGTGCATCCGTATTTACCTGAATGATCAATTTTTCTGGTTGTTTAAAAAGAGAAACAAGTTGAAAACGGAAAGTGCAAGCCCAAGCGCTGATATAACCAACGCAACCCAAAAACCCAGCAACCGGTAATGGGTAAGTTTCAACCTTGCCTCCAGCAAACGTTCCTGATGAATCTCCTTTTCATGATTTCTCTTTTCCTTGAGTTCATGCTCCTCTTTTAAATATACCAGATATCCACCTCGTGTCATCCAATATCGTCCGTAATTGGTAATCTTCAACAAGGTATCTTCTTCATCGGCATATGTGGCGAGCTTTGCCCTGACCAAATGATGGGCAAGCATACGAATCTGAGAAAAGCCGGTTTCGTCGTTACGAAAATGCTCTATTCCAACATCATAAATATTTACGGTATCCTGACGGTAGCAGGAATCGAGTAATTTGGAAAGAAATGCTTCATTCTCCATAAGTTCAAAATCAAATCATTTTATGGTACAGGTTCACTCCGTTACTTTAAAAAAATTTTTTTAAATGTATTACCATTTTCCAATTCATCGAAAAATTCATTTAGGTATTTTATCATATCTTTTTTGTAGGCCGGCTTTAACTCTTCACAACTTTCGATGGTCGCCATAATTTTTGGCTTTGTATCTCTGAATAATTGCATAATATTCTCAATATGCTGTGGTTGAAGCTTCATTCCTTTGTTGTAGCGTTGCCGCACATTTTCGATTGGCAGACTTTCATGGGGAGCTGCATACTCAGCGTTTACGAGTCCGCTGTTATCAAAATCATAGGGAATAACGAGGGGTACCATGATCCGTGCAGTATCCGGAATTACCATTTTTATATTTTGATAATTAGAGATCGACCAATCCGTATTGGCAATCATATATTGAAAAACAGTTACCAGGGCATATTGCCACTGATCAGTTTCTATGGGCATAAGGGAAGTGTCTTCATATTCCCGACAATCATTACGCCGGGCAACTTCATCAATATCTTCAATCAGGAATCCTTTGCGCTTAATCATGTTTGCGGGTTTGGCACTATCGCTCATAATTACATTTAATAACCGAACCCTAAAACTGTAAGGTGTAAGCAGGTTATACAATTTGTATATGAGGTATTCCTTAATGACCAATTGATCGTAGTATTCGCTGGTACTGCACGACCAAACCATCTTCAGCTTTCCAAGATTCCTCAGACTACTGGGTTCGTTTGTTTTAAAATAAAGCATCAGTGGTGGAAGGTCACAATATTTAAATCTTAAATTACCTCTTCCATGCAATTGAATCGGCCCCGAAAATTCCCGGTCTCCGCTAAGAACCAATTTTGCAAAACCCGGGCGTTTCACATCCTTTTGATTGTTGTGATCGATGTTTTTCAGATGGGCATACAGGAAAAGATTAATAATCGAGTCCTGTTCAAAAAGATTTTTCCGTGAGATCGATTGACCCAATAAACCGTTAGTGTCCGGGAAAAAGAATAAAAAAATCAGGAAAAATTCAAACAATCGTCTCATTCACCAAAGTTTACAGCGTCTTTCAAATGTAACGCACAAAACCGGGTAAATAAATGATTTAGGTTAGTAGTCTGAACTTAAAAAAATTTTCTGAGAAAAAATGAAAACCCTTAGCTTCGCACTTCTCTAAAAAAGAAGTTCCCCTGTAGAAACAGCGGAACTTAACGATTGCTTGCCATATGAAAATTCTTCGAATGCTCTTTTTATAAGGGGTCGAACGATTTTCAATCATTCTTCCATCTTAACGGTTGCTTGCCTGTTTTTGCGATTGCTTGCCAGTTTTTTACCGTTGCTGAAGCAAAAATAGCACGGGTTTACCCGGTGCAAAAAACTTGTTTTGTATAATTTTATGATGGCAAAAGGTTGAACAAAAGATTAAAACCCTTGCCTGGATTGAGTTTCACTCAAATTTACCCATTATGGCCAACCGAAATACAGACATATTATTTCAACTCATTCACTCACTGGAAAAGGCTGAAAAACGCAATTTCAAGCTTTATATCAAGCGAAACTCAAGCCGCGATGACCTTAAAATAGTCCGGTTATTTGATGCATTAGACAAAATGGATGATTACGATGAAGCCATTTTGCTGAAAAAATTGAAGGATGTAGAAAAACCTCAACTGGCTAACCTGAAAACCCATCTTTACAAAGAACTGCTTGCAAGCCTCCGCGACCTTAAAAGTTCAGAAAGCATAGAGCTGCAATTGAATGAACAGCTCGATTACGCCCGGATTTTATACAACAAAGGGCTTTTTCAACAAAGCCTCAGGTTTTTGGAAAAGGCGAAGGAGATTGGGTTTACCTATGGGAAGTATAATTTTTTGAGTCAGGTAATATCGCTTGAAAAGAAAATTGAAACCCTGTTTATTACCCGAAGCATGCGCGAGCGAAGTGAAAAATTAGCCGAAGAAGCCATAGAAGTCAGTGGCCATATTTACCGTGTATTTCTACTGAGTAACCTTGCTGTTAAGCTTTACAGCTTTTACATTGAAAATGGCCATGCACGCAACCGGGCAGAGGAAAAAGAAGTAATTGAATTATTTACGCTCAATTTGCCTCCTCAGGCAAAAAAAGCAAAGGGCTTTTATGAACTCTTATACCTGTATCAAAGCTATACATGGTTTGCATTTATCAGACAAGACTTTTTGATGTACTATCGGTACAGTAAAAAATGGGTAGATCTTTTTGAGACCCATCCCATACGTATCAGGGTAGAAACTGCCCACTACATTAAAGGCCTGCATAATCTGCTGAATGCCCATTTTGATTTGCGCAATTTTAAAGCTTTCCGCAAGGCCCTTGAGTCTTTTGAAAAATTTCAGGATACCCCGGTTTGCCAGCAGCATGAAAATTTCAGGGTACACACTTTTATTTATATAATGAGTGCCAAAATAAACTGGCACCTGATGACAGGGACTTTTAAAGATGGCCTGAAACTCATACCGGAACTTGAAGATAAACTGCAGGGATTTGGTCAACAGGTGGATCAGCATCGGATAATGGTCTTTAATTATAAGATAGCAATGTTGTACTTTGGAAGTGGTGACCACAGCAGGTCGATCGACTATCTTCAAAATATCATCAACCAACCGGTTGATCTCAGATATGATTTGCAGGCTTACGCCCGTCTCGTACACCTGATGGCGCATTACGAACTGGGTAATTACGATCTGACGGAATACTTAAGCAAATCGGTTTACCGGTTTATGGCTAAGATGAAAAATCTTACAGTGGTTGAAGAAGAAATATTCAGATTTCTGAAAACATCTTTCAGGGTTTCATCAAGACAATTAAAACCTGAACTGGAAAAATTGCTTAGTAATATCAAACATCTTGAAAAGAACCGATTTGAAACCCGTGCATTTGCTTACCTTGATATTATAAGCTGGGTAGAAAGTAAGGTGTACGGAAAAAGCATGGAACAGGTGATCTTTGAAAAATACCAGGCAAGCCGGCATAAATAAAATCAACCTGCTGATTCCATCATTTAGCTTCCCGGATTTTTCTGATCCTGATACTTTTTGTAGGCAAGGGCCCATTTCAGTTCGTTATAGCTTACCTCATCACCGAACCTTTCTTTTATTGCAGACAATCCGATTCCATCTGCAGTATCGTTCAGGTTGGGCATTATCCTGTCCAACACCTTTTTGGTGGTAAGTTCATATACATCCAGTTTCCCTTCGGCAATACATTGTGCAAGATGCCCGGCAATGGTACTTTCCGCAAGATTACGGGCCCTGGCAACTTCCGAAAGGGACTTGAGATTATTCCATAGTTCAAGAGATACCTCACGGGTCGGGTTGGGTTTGGAGACCGCATCTTCAGACAAAGATTTCCTTTCCCGTTTTTTATGTGTGATTTTATATGCTTCAATTTGAGAACCCAGATTGTTTTGAGTACAGTATGCATTGATAGCATCTACAAATTCCTGCCCGTACTTTTCAACCTTTGACCTTCCGAATCCCTTTACAAATACTAATTCTTCCAGTGATTGGGGCAATGCCCTGCAAAGTTCAATGAGCGTTTTACTGTTAGCTACAATGTAGGTAGGAACATCATCCCTGATAACCAATTCATCAGTGATTTTCCGGAGTATGCGGTACAATTCCCTGTGCGGAATTTCTTCATCCATACCGTTTGAAGGAATTGGATTATTTAAAAAAGTCGGTTTCGACCTATGATTACCCGTATAGGTATTTTGCGACTGCTGTAAATGACCGGAAACACTGAGCTTCCTGTTAAAAAATGTTTCAATTGTAAAACCTTCCTTCAGTCTTTCAAGGGCGGCAAGTCTTTCTTTCAGCCACTCATTTATTATTTCAACCTCTGAAAAGAAGGTATCTGCCGATCTGCGGGTGTACCCTGTTTGCATTTCGGGCATTCTTCGCCAATGCAACCAGATTTTTTCCTGCAAAAATGCATATGTTTCTGAAGCATTTATTTTAAGGAATGCCTGTAAATCATCATCAGTTTCGGGTTCAGGGGCTTTTTCCAGCAAGGGCATCAATTTTTCCATTATTCCAATACCAAGTTCCTGTATGTGAACTACTTTTTCCTGAAATGAATTCAGCCAATCTTTCATTCCTGCATTGAACATATCACTGAACTCCTGAAAATACTGTTGCAAGGTTGCTGTTTTGCTTCCGGCATCCGAATAATTAAAAACGTCAAGGAGCTTCCGTTGCAGATATATCCTTTTGGATTCAGCAGTACGTTGTTCAAGGTCGGCAAAAGACCTTTCTTTCCGCCCAAACATCGCAATACGCTCATTGGTCATTACCAAACCACTGCTGATCGGGCTTCGGAGCACCAAACCCTCAAGATTGGTGCAACGGCTGAGGGCTACATAAACCTGTCCCGCTTCGAAAGCCTTTCCGGCATCAATAATGGCTTTTTCAAATGTCAATCCCTGGCTTTTATGAATCGTAATGGCCCATGCCAATCTTAGGGGGTACTGACTAAAACTCCCCAATTCCTCCTCTTTCACCGTTCGTGTAGAAGATTCATAACTGTACCTGATGTTTTTCCATTCTTCAAGGGGTACCCTGATGGGTTCATGATCTCCTTTGCAGGTAACTTCAATTTTGTCATTGTCCAAGAGGGTTATAATTCCAATCTTACCGTTGAAGAACCGCTTGGGATTTTCCGTGTCATTTTTTACAAACATGACCTGTGCCCCCTGTTTCAGTTTTAATGTTTTATCAACCGGGAAGGATGTTTCAGGAAAATCATCCTTAATGGATGCTTCATACATAAACATCCTACCGGGCAAAGCATTCAATTCGGCCTGATTGATCTGATCAGCCATATAATTATGGGTGGCAAGCGTAATGTAGTTTTCATCTGCGGGTGGGTTAAACCCGGGAATATATCTGCCGGCAAGCTTTTCCAAACCACGGGGCGTCAGTTGATTATTTCTTACTTCATTAAGCACCTGTATAAAATCTTCATCGCTTTGACGATACACATGTGTTAATTCAACATACTGCGGCGGCGCCTGTTGGATAACCCTTGCATCGAAAAAAAACGGGCTTTTGTAATACTTTTCAATTAAATCGCGGTCCTCTTCTTTAACTACCGGTGGCAATTGAAACATATCCCCAATATAGAGTACCTGTACTCCGCCAAATGGCAATTGAGGTTTTCGCCGTACAAATCTTAAAACAGTATCAACCATATCAAGGAGGTCCGCACGAACCATACTGATTTCATCAATAATAAGCAGTTCGAGGGCCTCAATTACTTTGCGGCGGGTTGCAGAAAACCTTAACCTTCGCACCAGGCTTTGACGGTCATGTATTTCCTCTCGGGTTTCGTTGGTGAATGTGCGATGCCCCTCAGGGATGAAGGCACCAAAAGGCAATTGAAGAAAACTGTGCAGGGTTGTGCCGCCCGCATTAATAGCCGCAACTCCTGTCGGGGCCACGATGGCCGTGTTTTTATGGGTAGTTTGCTTGATAAACTTCAGAAAGGTGGTCTTCCCTGTCCCTGCCTTGCCGGTAAGAAAAACGTGCTTATCCGTATAGTTTACCAGTTCCGCGGCAAGTTCAAAGATTTTGTTATGTTGATTGGGTGGATTCATTTTTGAAATTTAACTACAACATGCCAATGACTATGTCAAAATAATGAAGGAATTCTCGTTTTCAGGGATTCGATGGATAAAAAATGAGTGCAGGTTACCCCCCGGTAATTTATTCACTAACCATTTGATAGCCTTTTTTAACTCAAATACTTAAAGCTGATTCACAACCGAGGCTCAAAACCACCGGGTTTCCTATCCATGAGCTAAAATTACCCAATGAATGCCGGTAATCTTCCAAACTGATTTAACCTTTTCAGCCAATCGATTTTTTATCCTTCAGTCATATTTGCATTCCATACCGAAATTAACTCCACGCTCAAAAAATGAAATAGGGTATTGCTTATGTTCATTTCGTAATTTCACGTGATTACATTTTTCTCGCCAAGACGCAAGGTGGGTTGAATTTTAAGACAAATGATAAAATCCATTTTCCTGATCAGGTTTTAAAAAAACCGGCGCAGGAAGGACTATCCTGCAGCCGGTAATATGATGACTCTCCGGAAAATTATGCTTCAATAGCGGCGCTTTTCTTAACCCCCATGAGCACAAGGTCACTTGCTTCTACTTCGGTAATATACCGCTTGGTGCCTTCTTTGTCGGTGTACTGCCGATGGGTAAGTTTACCTTCTACAAGTACTTCCTGCCCCTTGAACAGGTATTCTTCAGCGCGTTCGGCCATTGGCCCCCACGCTACGATATTGTGCCACTCGGTAGCTTCCACTTTTTCTCCTTTTGCATTTTTATACACTTCGGAGGTAGCAAGGCTCAGGCGGGCCATTTTCCGGTTGTTTTCAAATGTTCTTACTTCAGGATCGCCACCAAGGCGGCCGATCAGTTGTACGCGATTTCTGATGTTGTTCATGATGTGAAATTTTAAACTTTTTTAAATTTTTGTTTCTGATGTTCTGATAAACCTTTCCGATGACCCGCAATTGTGATAAATGATTTCTAATTTGTCTTTATCAATAGCCGAACCTTTGAAAGGCATTTTTTTGAAACCGGCTGACAAGGGTCATTTTTCAATGAAGCATCTGTTCCTATCTTGTGCCTCATTTTCAAATGAATGTATCTATGAAAAAACTGCTGGTTTCTTTCCCATTTTTGCTTTTTTTCGCTTTACCTGCTATCAGCCACCCCGGCCACGGACATGTTTCCTCCGATAATCCACTGCATTACATAGCCGAACCTTTGCATGCGCTGGTTTTGGTTGTGGTTCTTGCTGCCGTTGGTTATGGCGTTTATCGTTTTCGCAAGCAAAAAAAACAATCCTGATCTTTCTTTCCCGGCAGGGGCTTGGGTCTTTGGCAATATTTTCAGTATCTGCCGCTAACCGTGTTTGCTGCTCAGGATGCTTTTCTGGTGAGCAGAAGCAGTTCGTTGGCTACAACTTCGGTAACAAACCTTTTTGACCCATCGTTGGTGGTATAAACCCGGCTGACAAGTTTGCCATCAATGGCTACTTCGCTGCCCTTCACTAAAAACTTTTCGGCAATTTCAGCGGTTTTTCCCCAGGCAACAATCGTATGCCAATAGGTGTCATTCATGCTTTCGCCTTTTCCGTTTTTGTAAGTTTCGTTGATGGCAATGCTCATGCGGGCAACTTTCTTTCCATTCTGCAGGTTCTTAACTACGGGTGCCTGTCCAAGGTTTCCAATAAGCTGTACTCTGTTTTTAAGTGCGTTCATAACGGTTCAATTTTTCGTGATGTTTAAAAATGTTTCTTAACTGTAACTGCTAACCGGTTTTGCTGACACAAAGATGGGATGGTGAAAAAGGGATAGTCGGTTTTTATCCGTTTACAGCCGAATGTATCCGTTTGCAAGCGTTTGCACACGGATATGGAGCCAAATAAAAAGGCCGGATCTACCGGCCTTTTTGCATACAACTTAATAATATTCAATCACTTAAATCTTATTGAGCCGCCTAAGTCAGTTTTCTTTTCCATCATTTGTAAAAAAGGAACTACCACCACTACTTTCTTGCCTTCAACCTTTGCATTTGGTAAAGTAACTTTTCTGACCTTGCCGGGTAACTCAAAATTCATCCTGTATTCGGCATCACCCATAAAGTTTTTCAGCATATCCAAATCTTCATTTGATACCTCTTCATTTGGTGGTTTGGAAGTGCGTACAAGTTCTTTTCCATTCAGAACATAACTCAACCCTTCATCAATTAAGCCCGATGGGCCGCCCTGACTCGGCTGATCGCCTGCAAGCGGGTTTGACTTTGTGGCATCCATTACTTTGTTCAGGTTGGCCGACAGGTAACCAATTTCTGAAACATCCTTAAAATCAAGATTGATTTTAACAAAAAAAGATTCTTTGGCTGAATTATTCACTATGCGCATACTAACTCTTGACCAAAGATCGGGATTGTCCTTAGTGACGGAATCGGGAAGATCTTTAAAATAAACGATGGAATCCATGTCCTTTACCTCATTCTTCTCATCTGCCTCCATCATCCCTTTCAGCATTGGGTCGCTCATCATTTTGCTCATATCCATGGTGAGGGTATATTTTCCCGAGCCATCCTTTCGCAAAACAAGATCTTCAATTATGTCTATACATCCGGTAAAGCAAACAGAAACGACCAATACTATCAAAACAGACTTCAGGTAATTCTTCATATAATTGAAATTAGGCTCTAAAAGTATATCACTTATTATACCCTGATAGATAAACATGTGAAATTTTATTATTTTCAACCCAAAAAAATTACAGCATGCCCGATGCCGAAACAAAAAACTGCCTGCATTGTGAAAAGCCTATCAGGGGTAGGATTGATAAAAAGTTTTGCGATGATTACTGCAGGAATGCATACAATAATTCCCTCAAGGCCCCTTCGTACAATATGGTACGAAACATAAATAATCAACTGGCAAAAAACAGAAGGATACTTGAAGAAGTGATCCCTTCCGGTGAAGAAATGGGAAAAACCACGAAGGAAAAACTACTGTCAAAGGGTTTTTCATTTAAATACCTTACCCATTCTTACACAAACAAGAAGGGGAACATTTATTTTTTCTGTTATGATTACGGATATCTGCCACTTGAAGGTGACTGGATTCTCGTTGTTCACAGGCGGTTGGAAAAAGAAACATAGATTTACTCACCGGTTAACCCTTAACTTAGGGGTCTGCAAAATATGTCTTCTAAAAGTTATTTTTCGTTGTTAAAAAGGGCTTTGATTCTTTTTACCATTACAGTCAGCAGTGGGGTTGTTGCACAACCGCCCGAAGCAATGCGCGAATTCAGGGCAGCATGGGTTGCAACGGTTGCCAATATCAACTGGCCAAGCAAACCCGGATTACCCGTTGATCAGCAGCAATTCGAAGCATTAAAACTTTTGGATTTTTTAAGGGACAATAATTTCAATGCAGTCATCTTTCAGGTTCGTCCCCAATGTGATGCCTTGTACAAAAGCGAGCTTGAACCCTGGAGCTATTACCTGACCGGCACTCAGGGGAAGGCGCCGGAGCCATTTTATGACCCCCTTGAATTCTGGATTGATGCCGCACACGAAAGGGGGATAGAACTGCATGTATGGCTTAACCCATACAGGGCTCATCACAAAGACGGGGGACCTGTCAGTGATCAATCAATTGTAAAAACCAAACCCGGCCTCGCCCGATACCTCAAAGAAGGATATTGGTGGCTCGACCCTGCGGCAAAGGAAACACAAGACCACAGCTATGCCGTTGCCATGGATATTGTAAAGCGCTATGATATTGATGGACTGCACTTTGATGATTACTTTTACCCCTATCCATCCTACAACCTCAACGAAGATTTCCCGGATCAGGATACCTGGGATGCTTATAAAAAAGCCGGAGGACAGCTAAGCCGGGGCGATTGGAGAAGGGAAGCAGTAAATAATTTTATTGAACGATTATACCAAGGAATTAAGTCTGAAAAGCCGCATGTGAAGTTTGGATTGAGCCCATTTGGCATATGGAGGCCCGGATTTCCACCGCAAATTGAGGGCTTTGATCAGTATGAACAATTGTACGCAGATGCAAAATTGTGGCTAAATAAAGGATGGATTGATTATTTTGCACCTCAGTTATATTGGCCAATTAACCGTTTAGCGCAAAGTTTTCCTGTACTTTTAGGGTGGTGGGCGCAGGAAAATGAAAAAAATCGCCATCTTTGGCCAGGTATAAGTATAGGACGCGATACCGGCCTTGCTCAAATCAGGGAAATAAACAACCAGATTTTGATTACAAGAGGGATGGTACCGCAAAGTATGGGCGTCATACATTGGAGCATAGGTCAGCTTATTAATAATGCCGGCCTGATTAAAAGTTTAAAAGAAGGTCTTTACAAACAAAAAGCACTGGTACCCGCAAGTCCATGGCTGGGAAATAAAAAGCCGGAGGCACCAAAAGCCAAAGCGATTATGCATGATTCGCTGGTGATTGTGGTCTGGCGCGAACAAAAAGAAAAAGAAATTGTCAATTGGGTGATTTATAGCAGGTATGGCAACCGATGGAACCAAAACGTATTGCCGGGCTGTGAAACATCCATACCGATACCGAAGATTTTAGTGCCCTACGCTAAAGACGCTGTTCAGCTGGAAGAAATCTGGATGAGCAGTGTGAACAACACAGGAATTGAAAGTGAGAAAATTAAACTAACCTGGTAAATTATGGGCATTACTATCCACTACAAAGGGAAACTAAATGACAATGCTTCGCTCAATGAGCTAATTGAGGAAGTCAAGGACATTGCAGAGATCATGCAATGGAAATTCAACATCCTGGACACGGATCTTCCGGAAAATAATCCGGATGAAGCCATGGTTGATGGCAACCTGTATGGCATTGTTTTCACCCCTGAAAACTGTGACCCTGTATGGCTGACATTTCTGTCGAACAGGAGGCTATGCAGCGCAGTCAATCTTCCCAAATTCAGTGAACCACTGATGGAGGTTGACGAACTGAATTATTGGTGTTTTACCAAAACGCAGTCGGCCGGTGTAAAAACACATGAATCGGTTGTTGCCTTTCTCAAGTACATCAGTAAAAAATACTTCGAACATATTGAAGTAGATGATGAGGGCAACTACTGGAATTCCGGAGATTCGCAAATGCTTTTGGCTGCCTTTCAAAAGTATTCATGGCTGATGGACTCCATGGCCGAGGGCTTATCGCTTACTCAGTTAAAGCCCGGCGAAAGCGTGGAGGATGCCATTACCAGGGTCTTTATAGAAATGCAGCATAAAAACAGGAATACCTGATCGGATTCTATTATTCGCTTGCCAGTATCCACTCTGCTGCTTTTTCCGCTATCATATATACCGGGGCATTTGTATTCCCCGATACAATGGTGGGCATAATGCTTGCATCCACAACACGCAGCCCTCCAATGCCATGAACTTGTAGTCTGTCATTTACCACAGACATGTCATCGTTGCCCATTTTACAGGTACCCACGGGATGGTAAACCGTTTCCAGGCTTTTCTGAATGTGTAAAAGCCATTCATCATCGCTTCCGTTAAAAGGCGGCAGTATGATCTGTTTACGAAACCGGTCGAGCGCATGGCATTTGGCAATTTCATAAGCCTTTCTTCCTGCGTCAATCAGTATCCGTTGGTCTGATTCTTCTTCAAGAAAATTGGGTTGTATTACAGGAATATCTTTCGGATCTGTACTTTTTAATGCAACATAACCCCTGCTCTTTGGCCTGAGCAAAGTTGGAAGAATGCTGAACCCATCTTCATTGGTTGGAAATGATTTTATATCATACAAATCCCATTCGTATTTGTCGCCAATAATCAGCGAAGCAAAATGCAACTGATAATCAACCCGGCCGGGACTTTGACGCGTACTTCCAAATGCCACAGCCTCAAGGGGCCCGATGGTAAAAGGCCCTTTTTTAAAAACAAGGTATTCTGCCAGGGCTTTTAACTGATTGAATGGCTTAATAACATGGTTCTGCCCACCCTTCATGTCGCTAACCACTGATACAGGAAAAAACAGATGGTCCTGAAGGTTCTTTCCAACACCCGGCAATTCCTTTACTACGTCAATGCCTAACCGTTGCAACTGCCCCTTTTCCCCAATACCCGACAGCATGAGCAATTGAGGCGAAGCAAATGCACCGGCCGATAGAATCATTTCTTTGCCTTCAATGGTTTCATACATACCCTTTCCTGTAATGACCTCAACCCCCGTTGCTGCATCATTCTTAATTAAAATCCTTTTTACATGCGCACCGGTTTTTATGGTAAGGTTTGGCCTCCTGATAACAGGTCGTAAGAAAGCATCGACAGCACTATGCCTTCTGCCGTTTTTTATATTAAACTGAAATTTACCTACGCCCTCCTGTTTGGCTCCGTTATAATCGTCATTGGGCGCAAATCCTGCCTCCGTTGCCGCCTCCAGAAAAGGATCAACAAAAACTGTTTGGTATCCTTTATTAAAACCTGTATGCAGTTCACCCCCCTGAGCGTGGTATATGTTTTGCAAGTCTGCATTGTGCTCATGCTTTTTAAAAGAAGGCAATACATCATTATACGACCATCCCCTGTTACCCAATGCTGCCCAGTCATTGTAATCGGCCGCATTGCCCCGCACATATGCCATAGCATTGGTGCTGCTGCACCCGCCCAACACTTTTCCCCTTGGAAGGTAAATCCTGCGGTTCTGTACATGCGCCTGAGGCTCTGTATAGTAGCCACCCCAGTCCACATTGGTTCGGTGAAGTTTTCCATACCCTGCGGGGATATGAATCTCCGGTTTTTTATCCGGGCCACCGGCTTCAAGCAGCAATACTTTTTTAGAAGGGTTGGCAGAAAGGCGGTTTGCCAGCAGGCAACCTGCGCTTCCCGCACCGATAATAATGTAATCGTATGGCATAGCAATCGATAATTGCTGCCAATATACAATGGTTCAATGATTAAAATTACTTGCCTGTCTGTTTACGCCTGCGCCATTGCCTGATGCCGAGGTAAGAACCAATAATCAATAAGAGGAACGGCCATAATGATGTAATCCCAACCAGAAAATCAAGCAGGTTTTGCCAGCCTTCTGAAAGGCTCCTTACCCAACGCTCACCAAACAAAGAAGGTGCTGAAATGATTTCATATGCGGTGATGGTAATGGTTGAAAAAGAAACCTGGCTTTTTAAAACATTCAGCTTGCCTTCAATAGACTCAATATCGGCACGTAAAACACCTATTTCTTTTTCAATTTCCAATATCTCAGAAACGGTATTAGCCTTTCCAAGTAAAGTGAGATAACGTTGTTCCAGTTCCTTTTTGGTTTTCAGCCTTGCTTCAACATCTACAAATTCTTCAGTAACATCTTTAACAAGAATTTCCTTCCTGTCGAAATGGGAAACGCCAAGCGTGGCGGCCATTAAAAGTGAATCAAAATTTGCAGCCGGCACCCGGATGATGATGGTTGTACTCAAACGATCGCCCGTGTTGTACTCGGATTCATTACCAACATAGCCCTTCCACTTGGCCACAGAAGCCAGTATTTGTTTTCTTGCTGTTGCTATATTGTCAACCTTGTATTCAATGGTTCCTTCTTTTATCAGTTTTCTTTCAATGGTTACGCCTTCATTTCCCGGAGGGGGTGGCGGAGCCTGATCTACCTGCTCTTCCTTGTTCTGTATTTCATAATCGCCAGCATATCCCGATTCCTGATCATTTTCCGTATGACCACAACCTGCTATGGCAACCAATAAAAAGGTATATAAACCAACAATCAGATATCTCATATAAAAGGATTTTTCTTAATGATGTTTAAATCCCACTTTTTTCATATATCATTTTTCAGACCGGCAACCAAAATCAACAGTTTGATAATGCTTTTCTCAGGTTAGCAGGATTGAGTACCCTTTGAACATTTTTGCACGGAGTGCAACAGTTCGTGGACATTTCATAACTATATTGCCCTTTCTAATCAAATGTCCCCCATGCGTATTCTTTTTCTTTTGTTAATCCTTTCAGGTGTTTCAAAAGCACAAGCACAACTTCCCGCTATTAAGGAAAAAACAAAATCCCTGCAGGCAATGCCCGGCTACCTGCCCATGTATTTTGAAGAATCAACCGGAAAGTTATTTATACAGATTAACCGGTGGAATGAAGAATTACTTTACCATATTTCATTGCCTCAGGGCCTTGGAAGCAATGATATAGGTCTCGACCGTGGCCTGCAGGGTGCAGTGATAATGCTTCGGAAAGGCGCGCAGTGGAGCAAAGCTTTGCTTCAAGCACTTTGTGGGGATTTACGGCTGAAGCAGCTACCGGCGATACGATATTGATAGATGCAACTGAATTTCTTTTGCGCGATGCCATGCAGGTGTCCAACCGGCTTCGCCGAATGCAGCAGGGTAGCTACAGTTTAGAAAAAAGCAGGTCATTTCTTTACCTTCCCCAAACGAAAAATTTTCCTTTAAATACCGAGATTGAAGCTTCAATCACTTTTGTGAATACGGATGGGAATACCGGAAGGTATGTAAACCCGGTAGCCCCTTCCCCCGAGGCAATTACCCTCCGTGTACACCATGGTTTTGTTCAACTCCCCGATAAAGGATATAAACCCCGCATATTCGATCCCCGCTCAAGTTTTATCCCAATATCATTTTTCGACTATAGTTCTGCCGTAAGTGAACCATTAGAAAAAAAATATATACTCCGGCACAGGTTGCAAAAAAAAGACCCACATGCTGAAAAAAGTGAGGCAATTAAACCCATCATCTACTACCTCGATAACGGAACACCCGAACCCATCAGAACAGCCTTGCTCGAAGGCGGAAGGTGGTGGAACCAGGCATTTGAAGCAGCCGGCTTTATTAATGCTTTCAGGGTTGAAGTATTGCCCGACTCGGCCGATCCCATGGACATTCGCTACAATATGATCAATTGGGTTCATCGTAGTACCCGGGGATGGAGCTATGGTGCAAACGTACATGATCCCCGAACCGGTGAGATCATAAAAGGCAATGTTACCCTCGGATCACTGCGGGTTCGTCAGGATTACCTGATAGCAACCGGACTGCTTGCCCCTTTTGAAAATGGGAAACCCCTTGATCCGGAAAAGGACCCGATGCTGAAAATGGCCCTGAACCGCCTGCGGCAATTAAGTGCTCACGAAATCGGTCATACCATCGGGCTGATGCATAACTATGCATCAAGCATCAGCGACCGGGCGAGTGTAATGGATTACCCGCATCCGCAGGCAAAACTGAACGCCCATGGAGAAATAGACCTGAACGATGCATACGACCTGAGCATTGGTGAATGGGATAAGGTTTCCATTAATTGGGGATACCGTGAATTTGATTCCGGAGTTGATGAAAAAACAGCGCTCAATAATATACTGCGACAAGCTGCCGACCGTGGTCTTCGTTTTATAAGCGATCGTGATGCGCGCGCACCGGGTGGGCTTCATCCATACGCCCACCTTTGGGATAATGGCAGCAACCCTGTGAAAGAACTAAGCGAGGTGATGGCTATTCGCGAAAAAGCCCTTAAAAAATTTGGGTTGAACAACCTGCGCGATGTAATGCCTTTAGCCATGCTTGAAGATGCATTGGTCCCCGTGTACCTTTACCACCGTTATCAGGCGGAAGCAACAGCAAAGGTTGTTGGCGGCATGGATTA
>JALOMX010000005.1 GCA_025455245.1 Chitinophagaceae bacterium | reverse complement strand
AATCAACCTGAATATAGGGGCTAACAATTACTTTATCAAAGGGGTCAACCAATGAGGAATGCTGGGCAAACAATAAACCATGAATAAGGATGGATGCCATGATGGTAAGCGTGAAGGTAGTGCGTGCCATAATAAAAAAATTGCAGTATAAAAGGTTATTTACGTCATTATACGATCATGGGTTATGAAAGTTACAGGGTTTCAATTTTTTTTACCCCCTTTACCTTTTTAACCTACAACCTTTAAATTATTGGCTCTCCATACAGTTCCGTCTGTTTTCTGAAAGCAACCTGCAGCATTTCGAGTAAACCATCTTTCCCCCGGTTTTCAATTTGCCGTTTATCTATTTCCCACACAGGGGTCAGTTCACCCATTGTGCCTGTGGTAAACACCACATCGGCGTTGTACATCTCCACAAGGCTGATGTTTCGTTCAAGGACCGTAATGCCAAGCTGACGGGCAAGTTGTATCATCAGCCCCCGGGTAATACCCGGCAGGCAGGCTACAGGCAAGGGGGTGTGCAATTCCTTATTTTTAATCATAAATACATTGCACGCATTGGTTTCCGCCACAAAGCCATTCAGGTCCAGCATAAGCGCGTCATCTGCACCGGTATGATTAGCTTCAATTTTCGCAAGGATGTTATTGAGAAGGTTGTTATGGTGAATATGTGAATCAAGGGTCTGCGGACTGTTTCTACGGATATTGGAGGTTACAAGCGAAATACCCTTGTCGTTGTTGTAAACAGGGGGTTTCCATTCTGCAAGAACAATAAGGCAGCTACCCGATTGGTTTAGCCGCGGGTCCATACCCGAAGTAATCTTTTCTCCGCGGGTCAGGGTAAGGCGAATATGTGCGCCATCAAACATACCATTGGCTACAAGCGTTTGTTTTACAGCATCTTTTATAAATGATCGTTCGGGTACGTGCGCAAATGCAAGCGCCTTAGCCGATGCATATAACCTGTCAAGGTGTTCATCAAAACAAAAGATTCGTTTGTCGTATATCCTCAATCCTTCCCATACTGCATCTCCACCCTGAACCGAACTGTCGAATACAGATACCTTTGCCTCATTCCGATGAACAAGCTTATCGTTTACCCAAATCAGAATATCCTTATTTTTTTCATTATATGTTTGCTGCATAATTTGTCTTTAAGAAATCATCAACGCTTTAGAATTTATGGTTTTTCTTTTAATCTGCCGACAATGAAAAAACACTCATTTTATCATAATATCCCATCGCCTTTGTGTACAACGGGTTAAGATGCCCGGGAATGAGGTAATCATTATCCGAAGGCTGCTGAAACCCGGTTGAACGATGTACCTGCGCATACCAGTATTTTGCCCATACACCATCCTCAGGCCTTGGTCCGGCTGGCCATTGCAGCATTTCGTTGTAAAATGGAATACCGATGATATCACAAAGCTTTTTTAAAACCGGTTCAGGATTTTTTAATAATTCCCCCGAATCAAGAACAATTGTACTGAATCCTTTTTGCCGGGCATAATGATATTGCTCCCATTGCATAGCTATCCCTATATCATCCATTACCGGCTTATTGATCACCTCAGCATACGATGAGATGATCCTGCCCGGATGTCGAATAAAAAAGATATTAACCATGTGTTCCATCCAATCGAGCGGCAGCCCGGGCATATGGTGAGACATATGCTTAAAAAATACAACGGGTTTGGGATAGCTGCCAAATGTCATCTGTTCGATTATTTTGTTCGCATCACATTCCATTGATTCAATAATCTCCTCCCTTCCCGGATGTAAGGTACCCGAATGCGTAAGATAATGCCCGTATAATGGTTCATCCACAACAACTGTATCGGGACGTTGGGCCCAGCTATACATAAAAGCAGTGCTGACATTGCGTGGACTGCTCCAAAGGCAAATACGCTTTTCATCTTTCATAACCTCTTCATTTCTCTTTAATTTTCTCAAACTTTCTCCTGATAACTGTTTCAACAGGAACCCCCTCGATACGGCTTTCCAGCCAACTGATTACATCGAGATAAGCAAATGCCCTTGCCTCGGCAGTCTTCTTTTCGTAAGGTTTTATCTGATGCAATAATTTTTCAAATTTTGGTTTCAGTTTTGATACAGGGGTGTGAAAGTTAGTACGCAAAAACTTGAACATAGCTTCTTCTACATGACTGAGGTTTTCCATTTTTGCCATAAAACGGTAAACGTTTTTTGCCAGGTAGGGAAGTATTTCCGAGTTACCCAACTCAAAATGGGCAATTAAATGCAGTAAGCGGGCATAGCATTGCAAATCAGTCCTTAAGTCAACTTTGAGGTGAATAATACGGTTGAGATAGTCAACGGCCATTTCATTGTTTCCGGCTCCGAAATATAAACAGGCTATTTTGTAGTAAAAAACCAGTACCCTGTGCCGGTCCATATACAACGAATATTCTGTAAGATATTGTTCAATTTCCGGAACAATGGAACATCCTTTTGAAAATTCACCGGTAAAGAAAAAGCTGTTGATTTTGGAGATGTAGAGATAAACAAAGGTTTGAATCCGGAAGTTGTCATTTCCCTGAACCAGATCCGTGTTATAAAACAGTTCGAACTTCTTCAGCGATTCAAAAAAGGGCTTTCGGTTGCGAAGGTCGTAGTGGGCGCCAAGCAGGTTGTGCATGCCCTTTATATACTGAATGGTTTCAACCAGCAGCATTTGAGGCTCGGCATCAAAAAGGTCAACCCAACGTTGCGCATATTTATAATAGGTCAAAAAATCGTGGCGTATAAAAGCCAGCCAGCAATGGCTTTGGAAGAGATACAACCGGCAGTAAAACCAATCATCCCTGATTTTTTCTTTGGGTAAATGCTCATCAAAAAAAGCTTTTACTTCAGTCGCTTCTGACCGGTTTCGCGCATGTCCGTGTTTTATATACCAGGCATATAGTTGCAGGCTTAGATTGCTTAAGTCATTGGACACCCTTATGCGTGTTTGAATCTCGTCGCTTTCCTCAGCAAGGGCATCCGCACGATGCTCCATGCTGCGGGTGATGTACATGGCTTCGATCTTTTTCTCAAAAAAAATGGCCTGCTGAAGGTAGGTAACCTGATGATATTGTCTTGCCAGCACTTTATGGCGCTCAAGGGCTTTCAGGCTCTGGAGGTACAACCCCTTATTGTATAAAATCCTCGCCTGATCCATCAGTTCATGTAACTGAAGGTCAATATTGTCCTCATCTTTAATCATCCGCAGGCTTGAGAGTATTTGTTTATACAGGGCCGCTTTTATATTGCTTAATTGAAGTTTGGTAAGCCTTTTGTTTTTTGACAGCAGCGTTTCTTCATCATATTCCTGCATTTTGTCAAGGGCATCAAAAAGAATGACAGACTTAGACTCAGTGCCACTGCTATGGCGCTGTGCATACAACTTAAAGTTACGCTTTTCACCCTTTCCCAGCGATTTGATCAACTGGAATAAGTCATCTTTTTGTCGGTTAGGCATTGTAATCAGTAATGTGTAAAACCCGCGCCGGAATTGAATTCCCTGTCAGCCGAACATCAGTTAGGACCTGTAAAAACGACTTAAATTTGGCAATTCCGTGTCGTATAGGCACCCCTATTTTCGGTGTTGCAGGAGGAATTTATCCCTGCGGCACATCCGCAAAAGTATAATTCCACCCTGCTTTTTTGTATCAAATTATTCTACGTATGTCTGAAAAAGTCTTCATTTTCGATACCACACTGAGGGATGGCGAACAAGTGCCGGGTTGTAAATTAAACACAAAGGAAAAACTTGAGCTTGCCTTGCTCCTCGAAGAATTAGGTGTCGACATCATTGAAGCAGGATTTCCCATTTCATCGCCCGGCGATTTTGAAAGTGTTAAGCAAATAGGACTTGCCGTTAAAAATGCCACCGTTTGCGGCCTGAGCAGGTCGGTAGAAAAAGACATTGAGGCTGCTGCCGCTGCGCTACGGTATGCAGTCAGGCCCCGGATTCACACGGGTATCGGCACCTCGGATTACCATATCCGGTATAAGTTCAACAGTACACGCGAAGAAATCCTTGAGCGCGCCATAGCGGCGGCAAAGTTCGCAAGGAGATTTACGGACGATGTGGAGTTTTACTGCGAAGATGCCGGCCGGAGTGATAACGAATATCTTGCACGGGTAGTAGAAGCCGTTATTAATGCCGGCGCAACTACGGTCAACATCCCTGATACCACCGGCTATTGCCTTCCGCATCAATACGGAGAAAAAATTGCATTCCTTTATAATAACGTTCCCAATATTGACAAGGCTGTTATCAGTTGCCATTGCCACAATGATCTTGGACTTGCAACTGCAAACAGTATTGCAGGGGCAGCCGCAGGGGCAAGGCAAATTGAATGTACCATTAACGGTCTTGGGGAAAGGGCAGGAAATACCTCTCTTGAAGAAGTCGTGATGGTTATAAGGCAGCACAAGGAACTTGGCCTGCATACCGATGTTAAGCCACACCTGCTGACTGCCATCAGCCGCAAGGTGAGCGATACGATGCGCATGCCTGTTCAACCCAATAAGGCCATTGTTGGAGCCAATGCCTTTTCGCATTCCTCCGGTATTCATCAGGATGGCTTTTTGAAAAATTCAATCAACTATGAAATCATCAATCCAGCCGAAGTTGGAGCAGATGGCAGTAAAATCGTTTTAACTGCACGGAGTGGACGCAGCGCACTTGCTTTCAGGCTAAAAGAACTTGGTTACAATTTCGATCGCGATGATGTTGATGCACTGTACGAAACTTTTTTACAGGTTGCCGACAATAAAAAGGAAGTTGAAGACGCCGACCTTGAGCAGTTAGCCAAAGAAAGGCAGGCAGTGGCAGCAGATCATATTTAAAAATAAAAAAATTAAATATTTTAGAATTTATTTTTTGTTACTGAATTAAAAAATTAACTTCAGGAAATTGGATAGAATTTTTTTTCAAAGCAAACGGAAATGGTCAAAAAGATAACATTAATCTACGGAGACGGGATTGGGCCTGAGGTAACCAAACAATCGGTACGGGTATTGGATGCCATTGCAGAAACCTTCAATCATGAGTTTATTTACGAACGTGCATTGCTTGGAGCAGAAGCCATTGATGCAACGGGCGAGGCATTACCGCAGCAAACTATTGATTCTGCCCTGAGTGCTGATGCCGTATTATTTGGAGCCGTTGGTCATCCAAAGTACGACAACGACCCCAATGCAAAAGTCAGACCCGAACAAGGCATTTTAAGCATCCGTAAGGCATTGCAATTATACGCCAACGTAAGGCCTGTAAAAGCATATTCCAACCTTGCACATTTATCCCCTCTCAAACCGAAACTCCTTGAAAAGGTCGATTTTATCATCTATCGTGAACTTACCGGAGGAATATATTTTGGGGAAAAGGAAACAGCAACAGATAACAGTTGGGCAAAAGATACATGCATCTACACAAGAACAGAAATTGAAAGAATAACGCATCTTGCCTACAAAGCCGCCATGACGAGGAAAGGAAAACTGACCCTGGTTGATAAAGCAAATGTCCTCGACAGCAGCAGATTATGGCGAAAAGCAGTACAGGAAATTGCAGCGGCTTATCCTGATGTAAAAACCGATTTTTTGTTTGTAGATAATGCCGCAATGCAACTCATCCTGAACCCTTCACAATTTGACGTAATCCTTACAGAAAATATGTTTGGAGATATCCTGAGCGATGAGGGCAGTGTATTGTCAGGCTCAATAGGACTATTACCAAGTGCTTCGATTGGCGACAAGGCAGCATTATTTGAACCGATTCATGGTTCTTATCCACAGGCAGCAGGACAGGATATCGCCAATCCGATCGGTTCAATCCTAAGTGCAGCACTTATGCTCGACCATTTTGGTTTGCATACAGAAGCAGATGTGGTGAGAGAAGCGGTTGACTGGACACTAATCAATGGCTTTGTAACCAAAGATATTGACCCCGTCAATTTTTACTTTACCTCAACCGTTGGCGACCTGATCAGCGATTATGTTTCCGGGAAAATTCCGGGTGGGGTAAACAGGACAAATATTGAATACAGAAAATCAACCATAATTTAATTTTTTTAGCTCTTTTAATAAAAATATTGTTCGTACGCCTGGTTTTGTCCGGTATACCGAATCACATGCGTACAACAACAAACAGGATTACCATTAAAATTACTACCACCAATGTGGTGGTCAATACCATTCCTGTTATACATGGAGGCGATTTGATTTTTATTTGACAAAAACAGAAATCTATAAAAAGACCCGCCTCCGAATGAGGCGGGTCTTTTGTTTTAACCAATACTGAAAATTTATCAATGTCCAACGTAATACTCAATAAATACAGCCGAACACTTACGCAAGATGTAACGCAACCCGCAGCACAGGCCATGTTATACGGTATTGGCCTCACGGAAGAAGATATGCAAAAAGCACAGGTTGGTATTGTAAGCATGGGATACGATGGCAATACCTGTAATATGCATTTGAATGACCTTGCACGGGTAATCAAGCAGGGTGTATGGAATAATGATCTGGTTGGCCTTATTTTCAATACCATTGGCATTAGTGATGGCATAAGCAACGGAACCGATGGCATGCGCTATTCGCTTGTGAGCCGCGACCTCATTGCCGATAGCATAGAATCGGTTTGCGGAGCTCATTATTACGATGGTATCATTGCTGTTCCCGGTTGCGATAAAAACATGCCGGGATGCATCATTGCTATGGGACGCTTAAACAGGCCATCCATAATGGTTTACGGTGGCACTATTGCTCCCGGAAAATATAAAGGTCAGGACCTGAATATTATCTCAGCATTTGAAGCCCTCGGACAAAAAATTGCGGGCCAACTTGATGAGGGTGATTTTCTGGGTATAATTAAAAACAGTTGCCCGGGACCCGGTGCCTGTGGTGGTATGTATACCGCTAACACAATGGCGTCTGCCATTGAGGCATTGGGCATGAGCCTCCCTTACTCTTCAAGCAACCCTGCACTCAGCAATGAAAAACAGGAAGAATGTAAGGCAGCCGGAAAGTACATGCAGTTGTTACTTGAAAAAGATATTAAGCCGCGTGATATTATGACGCGTAAGGCTTTTGAAAACGCGTTAACCATCATCACCATCCTTGGAGGATCAACCAACGCTGTATTACATCTTATAGCCATGGCCCATAGTGTGGGAATTACCCTAACACAAGATGATGTACAGGCTATCAGCAACCGGACACCGGTACTTGCGGACCTGAAGCCAAGCGGAAAATACCTGATGAAAGACCTTCATGACAAAGGTGGTGTTCCTGCTGTCATGAAATATCTGCTGAAAAAAGGATTTCTTCATGGGGAATGCCTGACTGTGACCGGATTGACGTTGGAAGAAAATCTTGAAAACATTCAGGAAATTGATTTTGAAAGCCAGGATATAATTTATCCTTTGGAAAACCCGGTAAAGCCCAGCGGACACCTGCAGATACTTTACGGGAATCTTGCACCGGGGGGAAGTGTTGCTAAAATATCAGGTAAAGAAGGTGAAAAATTTCAGGGGCCTGCAAGGGTTTTTGATGGAGAATTTGAACTGATTGATGGAATAAAAAACGGAAAGGTTCAACCCGGAGATGTTGTTGTGATAAGGTATGTTGGCCCTAAAGGGGCACCGGGTATGCCTGAAATGCTCAAACCTACATCTGCCATTATTGGTGCGGGCTTAGGCAAATCGGTGGCATTGATAACCGATGGTCGATTTAGTGGCGGCACTCACGGTTTTGTAGTAGGGCATATTACACCCGAAGCTATGGCAGGTGGCCCAATAGCACTTGTAAGGGACGGAGATATCATTACCCTTGATGCTATTGAAAATAAAATGACGGTACACATAACGGATGAAGAAATGATTTTGAGGAAGGCTGAATGGAAAGCACCTGAGCCGCGGGCAACATCCGGAGTACTATACAAATATGCAAAACAGGTATCAACAGCCGCTGAAGGTTGTGTAACTGATAAATAATAAAAATAAAAGATTATATGGAAGCTACTCTTCAGCAACCTCCTACCGAAACAAAAGAGCAGAAAGTGTCGCTGATTACAGGTTCTGAAATTGTTTTGAAATCGCTGATATCCGAAAAAGTAAAAACAATTTTCGGATATCCCGGAGGTGCAATCATGCCAATATATGATGCACTATTTGACTATAATGATCAATTAGAGCACATACTTGTTCGCCATGAACAGGGCGCCATACATGCAGCCCAGGGTTTTGCACGTACTTCAGGGGAAGTAGGGGTTGTTTTTGCCACAAGCGGACCCGGTGCAACAAACCTTGTTACCGGTCTTGCAGATGCCATGATAGACAGCACTCCTCTCGTTTGCATAACGGGGCAGGTATTTGCGCATCTACTTGGAACTGATGCATTTCAGGAAACGGATGTAATAAACATTACTACTCCGGTTACCAAATGGAATTATCAGGTAACTGATGCCAGCGAAATTGCCGATACCCTTGCCAAAGCATTTTATATTGCAAGAAGCGGGCGCCCGGGACCGGTTCTGATCGATATTACAAAAAATGCTCAGATTCAACAGGTAGCTTTTATAGGATATACACCTTGCAGGCATATTCGCAGCTATCGTCCCAAACCGATTGTAAGACAGGAATACATCGATGCTGCCGCTGATTTGATCAATAAAGCAGAACGCCCTTATGTTATTTTTGGACAGGGAATAATCCTTGGCAAAGCTGAGGAAGAATTTAAAACCTTTATTGAAAAAAGCGGCATTCCTGCAGCATGGACACTTTTGGGACTAAGTGCATTACCAACCGGTCATCCCCTGAATGTTGGTATGCTGGGTATGCATGGAAATTATGGTCCGAATGTGCTTACCAATGAATGTGATGTTTTGATTGCCATTGGAATGAGATTTGATGATCGGGTTACAGGAAGACTTGATAAATATGCCAGGCAGGCTAAAGTGGTACACCTTGATATTGACCCTGCAGAAATTGATAAAAATGTAAAAACAACGGTACCGGTTTGGGGCGATTGCAAGGAAACGCTTCCATTGTTGACAGAAAAAATAATCTCTCGCGACCACAGTGCATGGCTTCAGCGGTTCAGGGATTTTGCAAAAGAGGAATACAAAGAGGTCATTTCAAAAGATTTCAACCCCGGTGGCGATATATTGAATATGGCTGAAGTAATTGATGCTTTGAATGAATTGACAGGTGGAGATGCGGTTATTGTAACCGATGTTGGACAGCACCAAATGGTTGCAAGCCGTTATGCAAAATTTACAAAAAGCAAAAGCAATGTTACCTCCGGCGGACTTGGCACAATGGGCTTTGCCCTGCCCGCAGCCATTGGTGCAAAATTCGGTGCACCTGACAGAACGGTGGTGGCCATTGCAGGTGACGGTGGTATTCAAATGACCATTCAGGAATTAGGCACCATTATGCAATATCAAACAGATGTAAAAATTATTATTCTGAACAATAATTTTCTTGGCATGGTGCGCCAATGGCAGGAATTGTTTAATGACAGGCGATATTCTTTTGTTGACATTACAAGCCCCGACTTTGTTCAGGTGGCAAAAGGCTATCATATAGAAGGGGAAAAGGTAGTAGCCCGTACCGATTTGAAATCAGCTCTTAAAAGAATGCTTGACCATAGTGGCGCCTACCTCCTTGAAGTTATTGTTGGTAAAGAAAATAATGTATTTCCCATGGTACCACAAGGTTGCGGAGTTGGCGAAATTCGTTTGAAATAAAAATTTAATGCAATGACAAAGCAAGAATATACCATTACTGTTTATACCGAAAACCACATTGGTTTGCTCAACAGGATTGCCATTATTTTTTCCAGAAGGAAAATAAATATTGACAGTCTGAATACATCGCCTTCTGAAATCCCGGGGATTCACCGTTTCAATATTGTAATAGATGAAACGGAAGAGGTTGTACAAAAGCTTGTTCGCCAGATAGAAAAGCAGGTGGAAGTACTGAAGGCATACTACAATACCAATGATGAAATAATTTGGCAGGAAATGGCTTTGTATAAGGTTCCTACAAGCGAAATCGCTGAAAAAGCTTTGGTAGAAAGGCTTTTACGTGAGCACGGTGCCAACGCTGTAGTTATACGTAATGATTACACCGTATTTGAAACAACCGGTCACCGTGAAGAAACCGAAAAACTGATCAAGGTACTTGAGCCTTTTGGTTTAATTGAATTTGTACGCAGCGCCCGTGTTGCCATCATCAAAAGCAGTAAGGGCTTCCACGAAAAGTTGCAGGAGTTTGAATCCATTGAGCCCGGCGAAGCAGTTAAGGAAAATGAGTATCTCAATCAGGCGGAAGAAGTGTTTTCCATGTGATTGAAGAAATTCAGGAATGACAAATTCCAAAAATGGAAAAAGAAAAGTGAAAGGTGAAAAGTTAGAGATGAAACCTCAAACCCAAACCAAAACTTCAAACCCAACAATAAACCACAAACAATAATTAAAAAATAAAACAATAAACAACAAATATGGCAAAATTAAATTTCGGAGGTACTGAAGAAAATGTAGTAACCCGTGAAGAGTTTCCTTTGAGCAAAGCGCAGGAAGTTTTAAAAAATGAAACTGTTGCTGTCATCGGTTACGGAGTTCAGGGACCGGGTCAGGCATTGAATCAAAAAGACAATGGCATCAATGTTATTGTTGGTCAAAGGGAAAATTCAAAAAGTTGGGAAAAGGCTGTAAAAGACGGTTTCGTACCGGGTGAAACATTGTTTTCCATTGATGAAGCTTTGCAGCGTGGAACTATTATTTGCTACCTGCTGAGCGATGCTGCACAAATTGAATTGTGGCCCACCGTTAAGAAACACCTTACGCCCGGTAAGGCATTGTATTTCAGTCATGGCTTTGGTATCACTTTCAATGAGCAAACAGGAATTATTCCGCCTGCCGATGTAGATGTTTTCCTGGTTGCCCCCAAAGGCTCCGGTACATCATTGCGCCGCATGTTTCTCGAAGGCCGCGGACTTAACAGCAGTTTTGCCATTTATCAGGATGCTACCGGCCGTGCATGGGAGCGTGTAATTGCACTCGGCATTGCAGTAGGCAGTGGTTATCTTTTTGAAACCGATTTTAAAAAGGAAGTTTTCAGCGACCTCACCGGAGAACGCGGCACCTTAATGGGCGCCATACAGGGCATATTTGCCGCACAGTACGATGTATTGCGCAAACGCGGACATTCTCCTTCCGAGGCATTTAATGAAACGGTGGAAGAATTGACGCAGAGCCTCATGCCGCTTGTGGCTGAAAACGGTATGGATTGGATGTACGCAAACTGCTCTACCACCGCACAGCGTGGTGCGCTTGATTGGTGGAAAAAGTTTCGCGATGCCACAGCTCCTGTTTTTGAAGAGTTGTACGAAAGCGTTGCCACAGGCAAAGAATCTCAGCGCTCCATTGACAGCAACAGTCAGCCGGATTACCGCGCCAAACTGGAAGAAGAACTGAAAGAACTTCGTGAAAGCGAGATGTGGCAAGCCGGAAAAACGGTCCGCAGTCTTCGTCCTGAAAATCAACCTGCAAAATAGTTTCCTGTATTGGATATCATTTTGGTTCGGGAAAAAAAATGGCTGTCGATAAGAACACAAAAAAACATTTTTAAAAACAAGCTGCGGGGCATTTGATAAAGCCCGCTAAATACAATATAACAAAAGTTATATTTATAAATTTTTAATGTTTTTTCTGCATTGGGAAAAGCCGGATATCATCAAAAAAAATGACTAAGCAAGAATAGCGGATCAAAAGTACAGGACCGAATAAATGAAATGCCCACGGGTGGCTGTACAAACACTAATGTTTGTCGCGCATTTCTGGAGATGCTCCTTGGGTATATGGTTTGGTAATTCGTAGATCCTGATTTATGTGACAATGAAAATTATCAGGCAATTGCCTGCATAAAAAAATGAACACATGATGACCATTAAAGGGAAAGATTATTGAAGAAATTTCATTTCAGGCTTTCGTTTTTTAAACAATCCGGAAGAAGTCGAAATTTTTTTTAGTAATTTTATCCGCTTGCTTAGCCATTTTGAAAAGAAGATTTGATTTTTTAACTTATTTCAAAATTTGAATTGCATGTTGGAAAGCGGGCAAGGTCTTTACAATCCGGCGTTTGAACACGATGCGTGCGGTATTGGATTTGTTGCAAGCATTAAAGGGATTAAGAGTCATCAACATATCAGCGATGCCTTAACCGTGCTTGAAAATATGGAGCACCGCGGTGCATGCGGCTGTGAAGAAAACTCCGGAGATGGTGCAGGCATCATGATTCAGGTGCCGCATGAGTTTTTCTATGAAGAATGTATAAAACTGGGTGTACACCTTCCGCAGGCAGGTCAGTATGGTGTTGGAGTAATATTTTTTCCGCAAAACCTTGCTTTAAGGGAGGCATGCAGGGAAATATTCAACCGGGCTGCAGAGAAACTTGGCCTTGAAATTCTTTGCTATAGAAAGGTCCCTGTAAATAAAAGCGACATTGGAGAAACTGCCCTGTCCGTGGAGCCTGAAATGGAACAGGTTTTCATTGCAATGCCATCCAACATTCCCGATTCACAAACATTTGAACGCAAACTGTTTGTCCTGCGCAATTACGCATCGCACCTGATTGCACAAACAGTTAAACAAGATGCCATTGGTTTCTATATTGCTTCTCTTTCATTCAAAACCGTTGTGTATAAAGGCCAACTGACAAGTATGCAGGTGCGCCGTTATTTTCCTGACCTTTCCAACAAAAGCCTTACAAGTGCATTTGGACTTGTACATAGCCGTTTTGCTACCAATACTTTCCCAAGTTGGAGACTTGCACAGCCTTTTCGTTACATAGCGCACAATGGTGAAATCAATACATTACAAGGGAATATTAACTGGTTAAGGTCTAGCGAAAAAGGTTTTACTTCCCCCTACTTCAGCCGTGAGGAAATGGACCTGTTGTTGCCTATTGTAACAGCAGGACAAAGCGATAGTGCATGCCTCGACAATATGATTGAATTACTGACCCTGACGGGGCGCAGCTTGCCGCACGTAATGATGATGCTGATCCCGGAAGCATGGGATGGAAATGACGCTATGGATCCCATAAAACGGGCTTTCTATGAGTATCACGCATGCTTAATGGAGCCTTGGGACGGACCTGCCTCCATTTCATTTACAGACGGTAAAATGATCGGGGCAACCCTTGACCGGAATGGTTTGCGTCCATCAAGGTACTGTATTACAACCGATGATCGGGTCATAATGTCATCGGAAAGCGGCACGTTGCCTATTCAACCCAATATGGTTAAAGAATACGGACGTCTTCAGCCGGGAAAAATGTTTGTGGTGGATATGGAGCAGGAGCGCATCATTAGTGATGAGGAACTGAAACAAACCATCTGCAGCCAAAAACCGTATGCAGACTGGTTGAATAAATACAAAATCAGGCTGGAAGAGTTACCCGATCCAAGGGTTATGTTTACACATCTTGAACACGATCAGGTGTTCAAATATCAAAAGGCATTCGGGTATTCAACAGAAGACCTCGAAACCATCATTGCCCCAATGGCAAGAGATGGCAAAGAACCGGTCGGATCAATGGGAACCGATGTTCCGCTGGCTGTATTGAGCGATCAGCCTCAACACCTCACAAGTTATTTTAAACAACTATTTGCACAAGTTACCAATCCGCCCATTGATCCCATTCGCGAAAGACTTGTCATGAGTCTTGCAGCATTTGTAGGTAATAATGGAAATATTCTGGTTGAGGACCCTTTAAGTTGTCATATAGTGGCATTGCAACATCCCATTCTTACCAATCATCAACTTGAGAAACTGAGAAGTATTGATACGGGAATTTTTCAGGCAAAAACAATACAGTGCTATTTCCGTGCAGATGGGAAGCCCGGATCGATGAAAAAGGCGCTCGACAGGTTGTGCCGATACGCTGTAGATGCTGTGGAAGATGGATTTGAAGTGCTTATCTTAAGCGATCGCGCCATTGACAGTGATCATGCACCTATTCCTATGCTGCTTGCCACATCAGCCGTACACCATCATCTCATACGCAAGGGCTATCGCGGTAAGGTGGGTATTGTAGTTGAAGCAGGTAATGTGTGGGAGGTTCACCACTTTGCATGCCTGATTGGGTTTGGAGCCACGGCCATTAATCCCTACCTCGCGCTCAGCACCATCCGCGATATGAAGATCTCCGGAAAAATTGAAAGCGACCTTGATGCAGAAGTATTAAAAAAGAATTATATTAAAGCTGTTTGTGATGGGCTTTTAAAGGTATTCAGTAAAATGGGTATCAGTACATTGCAATCTTACCAGGGAGCGCAAATATTTGAAATTATCGGGATCAACAAAGAGGTAGTAGATACTTACTTTACCGGTGCTGTAAGCCGTATTGAAGGAATGGGCCTTGATGAAATTGCCAAGGAAATCCTCGCCCGGCACTATTTTGCTTTCAGCCGCAAAGAAGTACCGGTAGACCGTTTGCCCGTAGGTGGTATTTATCAATGGAAGCGCAAAGGAGAATACCACTTGTTTAACCCGCAAACCATCCATCTGCTGCAGGATAGTACGAGAAAAAATGATTACAGCACTTATAAGAAGTATGCAAAGCTTGTAAATGACCAAAGTACCAAAGCGGCAACGTTGCGCGGATTGCTGCAATTCAAAAAACTTCAACCATCTGTACCAATTGATGAAGTAGAAAGTGCAGAAAGTATCCTGAAACGTTTTGCAACGGGCGCAATGAGCTTTGGCTCCATCAGTTGGGAGGCACATACCACACTTGCCATTGCGATGAACCGCATAGGCGCCAAAAGCAATACCGGCGAAGGTGGAGAAGACGAAGCCCGCTATAACCAGCTTCCCAACGGAGACAGTATGCGTAGCTCCATTAAGCAGGTAGCCAGCGGCAGATTCGGAGTAACAAGCCTTTACCTGACAGAGGCTGATGAATTACAGATAAAAATGGCGCAGGGGGCAAAACCCGGCGAAGGCGGGCAATTGCCGGGCTTCAAAGTGGATGATTGGATTGGAAGGGTACGTCACTCAACTCCCGGGGTAGGACTTATATCTCCGCCACCCCACCACGATATATATTCCATTGAAGATCTTGCTCAGTTGATCTATGATTTAAAAAATGCCAACCGCCGTGCGCGCATAAATGTAAAACTGGTAAGTAAGGCAGGGGTTGGAACCATTGCAGCAGGTGTTACCAAGGCAAAAGCAGACGTTGTACTGATTTCCGGACATGATGGAGGAACCGGTGCATCACCTATTTCAAGTATAAAACATGCCGGCCTGCCATGGGAATTAGGATTGGCGGAAGCACATCAGACACTGGTAAAAAATAAGCTGCGGAGCAGAGTGGTGGTGCAGGCCGATGGCCAAATGAAAACCGGAAGGGATATAGCAATTGCCACCCTTCTCGGAGCTGAAGAATGGGGTATTGCCACAGCGGCATTGGTAGTTGAAGGATGTATCCTGATGCGTAAGTGCCACTTGAATACCTGCCCCGTTGGTGTAGCAACACAGGATCCTGATCTTCGCAAACGATTTACCGGTGCAGCAGAACATGTTGTAAACTTTTTCCATTTTGTTGTACAGGAACTGCGCGAAATCATGGCAGAACTTGGCTTCCGCACCATCAATGAAATGGTTGGACAGGTTCAATTTCTGGAAACAAGAGAGGATATCAACCACTGGAAATACAGTAAGCTTGACCTGAGTCCCATCCTGTACAAAGAACCTGCGCCCGAAGGCATGACATTATATTGCAGCGAACAGCAGGATCATGGCATTAGCAACGTGCTTGACTGGAAACTGCTGGAACTGGGAAAGCCGGCACTTGATAATGGAATACCCGTTGAAGCAGAATTAAACATAATTAATACGGATCGTACAACGGGAACTATTCTTTCCAATGAAATAACCCGAAAGTATAAATCGGCAGGTCTGCCGGACAATACCATAAGGTTTAAATTCAATGGTACTGCCGGACAGAGTTTTGGCGCTTTTAATACCAACGGGGTAACCTTGACGCTGGAAGGCGATGCAAACGACTACTTTGGCAAAGGCGGAAGGCGATGCAAACGACTACTTTGGCAAAGGCCTTAGTGGTGCGAGGCTGATAATTTATCCAAGCAAAGAAGCCAAATATGTTGCGGAAGAAAATATCATCATTGGTAACGTAGCCTTCTATGGCGGCACAAGCGGCGAAGCCTTTATTCGCGGAAAAGCAGGTGAACGCTTTTGCGTACGTAACAGTGGTGTGAATACCGTGGTGGAAGGTGTGGGCGATCACGGCTGTGAATACATGACCGGCGGACGCGCCATTATCCTCGGCGCTACCGGGCGCAACTTTGCAGCAGGCATGAGCGGGGGTATTGCATACGTGTACGATGTGCATGGAAATTTTGCAGAAAACTGCAATACCGAAATGGTAAACCTTGAAGAATGTGATGCTGAAGATGCAATGTTTGTAAAAGGAATGCTCGAAAAGCACCTTGCATACACCGAAAGTTCAGTGGCACGTTTTATTCTCAGCGATTTTGATAGTGAACTCGGACGTTTTATCAAGGTATTTCCGCAGGATTACAAACGCGTGCTACAAATGCAAAAGGCGAAAGAAAAAACGGCAGGATGATTTTGATTTAGGATTGAGGATTTAGGATTTAGGATTAATTAGACGATTTGGAATTTGGGATTTGAATACTGATATTTCAACCCCTTTGGA
>JALOMX010000180.1 GCA_025455245.1 Chitinophagaceae bacterium | reverse complement strand
ACTGGGCGCCGAAGGGGTGGGCATGAGCGGCGGGCAGCGCCAGCGCTTAGCCATAGCCCGGGCGGTGTACAAGCAACCGCAGTTTATCTTTTTTGATGAAGCCACCAACTCGCTGGATGCCAACAACGAAAAAGTAATCCTGGAAAACCTGCAGGGCTTTTTTGCCCACAAAACGGTGGTGGTGGTAGCGCACAGGCTAAGCACGGTAAGGCAGGCCGACAATATTGTGGTGTTGCATCATGGCCGGGTGGCAGAACAAGGCACGCATGAACAGTTGACCCACCTGCGTGGCCGCTATTACGAATTAGTAAAAAACCAGTTGGAACTTGCCCATTGAAAATACCATACAGCAACCGCATGCGCTAAACGGGACCCCGGTAAGGCCATCTGACACTTTGGCTGAACATGAAGATGCCTGGATGGGCATCATATCGCGCAGGCCTCCCTGGGTGGTGCGCTGGGGCATTAGTTTGTTTTTTGTGATGGTATGTGTGCTGTTAGGCATCAGCTGGTTTATACGTTATCCCGATAGGGTAAGTGCAAGGGGAAAGTTGCTCGCCCAATATCCACCTCAGCCATTGCTGGCGCGTACCGATGGGCGGCTGCTTCACTTGTTACAACAGGAAGGCGATACTTTACAAACAGGGGATTTAATTGCTGTGTTGCAAAGCACTACCGATTACTTATCGGCGCTTAACCAAAAAGCTATAGCCGATAGCTTTCTGCTATGGGTAACCACTGGTCGCAGCTATCAAATAGCGGCATTATATAACCAATCAAGTGGGTTATTAGCCCCATCCCAACTTGGCGAATTACAAAGCGGATATCAATTGTTTTTTGCAGCCCTCCAAACCTATGTGCAATACCTGGGAAACGGTTACTACATTAGGCAACGGCAATTGCTGCAAAACGACCTGAGTAATTTAGCGGCACAGCAACGGGTAATTGCCGAACAGCTTGACCTTACCCTCCAAGAAGTGAAACTGGCAGGTGAAAATTTTAAAGTAAGTGAAACCCTTTCCAAACAATCGGTAATTGCCCCTGTGGAATACCGCAACGAAGCCGGCAAATGGCTCGGCAAACAATTGCAAATGCCGCAATTAAAAAATGTACAACTTGCCAATGCAGCACAGCGCCTTGAAAAACTGAAACAGATAGATGCACTGGAAAATGACATAGTGCAGCAAAAGGCCATTTTTGTGCAGGCTTTACAAAACTGGCGTTCGGCTATTGCTGCGTGGGAACAGCAATACATGGTATATGCCCCCTGCAATGGCAGGCTCGTGCTTTCTTCATTTTACAACCCCGGGCGCAACCTTCAACGAGGGGAGATGTTGGGGAATGTACAACCCGACAATGCCGGTTATTTTATGGAAGCCACCCTGCCCCAATATAACTTTGGCAAGCTTCAAACTGGCCAACAAGCTATCGTTCGGTTCGATGCATTTCCTTATGAGGAATTTGGACAGGTTGCAGGCAGTCTTGCACAAATAAAGCCAATACCAACCGATAGCGGATACCTTGCAACATTAACCCTACCACAGGGCCTTACCACGCATTTAGGTAAGTCATTGAAGTATCGGGAAGGGTTACAGGGTTCCATAGAAATCATTACCGATAACCGTCGCTTGACAGACAGGTTTTTAAGCGGAATAAGGAAGGCCGTGCAGCGGTAATGCATGAAACTGGAAGAATCTTCCAGATAAGGTGGAAGAATCTTCCAGACAAGTTGTTAAAAATTGATTTTTGAACAGTTGTGTTCTTGAACTTTGATATGGAAATGCCAGACCGGGTATTATTATCATTTCTTTTCACCAATTTAAATCTTCGAAAATCATGGAAACAAAGAAAATGAGCCTTGCGGAAATAAAAGGAAAACTTAGCAGGGCTGAGATGAAGAGTATTATGGCGGGCAGCTTTGGAGGAAACTCTTGTCCGGTAGATAAAAGTTGTTGGCACGAGTATAGGGGTACATGGGGGAAATGCTATCCAACAGGATATAATTGCCAATGTGTTTCAAGCGGCGCTGCTATTTCCTCACCGGATTGCATTGGATATTGGGCTTGATGGAAAATAATTGTTTAAAATAAATAATTGGATTTTCCTGAACTTAATTATCTACCAAAAATAGTTTTATAAAAAAATGAAAGCAATTTAAACTGGTATCTCCAAGCCATAATCAGGATTGGGGGTTTTCACTTAGCAAAACAGCTTCCAACTAAATTTTAGATTTATGCAAATCCCCACAAGCAGGCTTACACCCCCACCTACCAGAAGGCAAGCAGGTTCAATATGGCAAAAATAAAGTACCACCAAAGGTGGTTAAATAAAAAATGAACATATGAAAACTTTAATTATTAGTATTAGATTATTACTATTGGTTACCGTATTTGGCTGCTTCTTTACAAATGGCCAGGAATCAGGTAAATTAATTTCAGGCGAAAACCTGAATGCAGTATTAACCAGTAATCAATATTATAAGTATGGGGTTACTACTGCTAATGAGATCAAGTCTGCCTTGCCCGCTGAAGCATTAGAAGAATGGGAATTTTCAAAACAAGGAAAGTTAATTGTAAATAATAAAGCCATTCAAGGTTTTAACTGGGTATTAAACGCTGCAAAAAGCGAGATAATTCTGACGCAGAGCAAAATTAGTTGTACGTATAATGTAATACTTAGAACAGACAGCAGCCTGTTATTTCAACCCCTAAAAAATGAAAAGCAACATTGCGGATCTTTTGTTTTAGTAAAAAAATAAAAGTAGCCCAACTATCAAAACTTCATCCACTTTTTCTCCGGAATAGATATCACCCTTCACTAAAAATTTTTAAACTTCACCCTCCACGGGGGCATTCTCTCCAGTTCCTATTCATACAACATCACAATTTCTTCTAAACTTATTGACTGACCTCTCTGAGTAAGTACAGTTGGAATATTTTGGTTATTAGGGTAAAAAGAATTTCAAGGACTTCAGTCTTCATTTTCATTTCATTTTTCCTCATTTTTAGTCCCTACAGTATCTCTCGCATGGTACACAGGGATTCGTTCGCCCATACTCCTGTCATCTACCGCTGTGTCCATGAAGGAGACAAAGTGGTGACTTTGACATTAACCGTTCCGAGAGGACTTACCACGCATTTAGGTAAGTCATTGAAGTACCGGGAAGGGTTACAGGCTTCTAAAGAAATTATTACGGATAACCGTCGCTTGAAAGCCAGGTTTTTAAGCGGAATAAGGAAGGCGGTAAAGCGGTAAATTAGGGTATTTAACCTGATTCAATAATCTATAAATTTTTTTCAACCATATCAAAAAAACCCCGATAGACATCGGGGTAATAACTGCATATGAGAAAACTGAAAATGAGTGTGTAGCGCTGATGTGTGATTTGGTATGAAGTAAGACTGATTATTTTTTTGACAGTGCAAAAATATCATGCCAATGTTAAGCCCCGGTTATGCCTTTGTTAAGCGTTTGGAAATACATACAGCGGGGTATGCTAAGCAAATAATTTCTGATAAGTAACCTGCGCCATTTTCAAAAAAGCCTCGTGGCTGTAGCCGGCTATATGCGGCGTTACAATAATATTTGGCTGATGGGTCAGCCAATCCAACATTTGCTTTTCACCATTGGTAAAGGTTTCCGGCTTTTCATTTTCCAGTACATCAAGCCCGGCGCCGGCAATCAGCCCTTCTTCATAAGCATTTTTCAAAGCAGTCAGGTCAATTACCTTACCACGGCTTGTATTGAGAATAACCGGCTTTTGCCTGCAATCAGAAAAAAATGCATCGTTGGCCATATACCTTGTTTCTTCGGTAAGCGGCACATGAAAGCTGATGACATTGGCATAGCGCTGCACCTGCTCAAGCGACGCTTCCCTTACAAAATGATTGGCAAATCCTGACTTGAATTTATCATAAGCCAGCACGGTAACGCCAAATGGCTCCAGGTACCTTGCAAAAGCGCTGCCCGTATGCCCAAAGCCAATAATGCCCACGGTTTTACCATACAATTCTGTACCCCGGTTTTCGTCGCGCATCCATTGGTGATTGCGCACCTGTGTATAGCTCCAGGCAATGCGGTTCAGCACCGCCAACAACATGCCGAGTGCGTGTTCGCCCACCGCGTTGCAGTTGCCTTCGGGGCTGCTGACCACTTTTATGCCCCTTTTTTCGGCGTAAGCAAGGTCAATCAGTTCGAGCCCGCTGCCCAGACGGCCAATCCATTTTAATTGATTTGCCTGATCCAGAAGCGCTGCGTCAATCCGCAACCGTGTGGTAACAATCAGCCCAGATATTTGCGGGGCCATCTGTAGCAATCCGTCGTACGGAATGGTTGGCATATACGCCACCCGGAAATGCCCGGCAAGTTTGTCTATCAGCCAGGGATGGCATTTTGCGGTAATAACGGCCACCGGTGCATCTTCTTTTCCATAATATCCGGCCTCGTATAGTTCAGTGTTTTCCATGTTGCCTATCCGTTCATGTTAAAAGTAAGTGCCGCAAAATCTTCCACGCTTAACTGTTCGGCCCTTTTGGTAAAAATTTCATCAGCCAGTATGTCGGGTGTAAACAATGGTTTCAGCCCGTTGCGCAATTGTTTACGTCGTTGATTGAAAGCCGTTTTCACCAACAGCTTAAAAGCCCTTTCGCTGCGCATAGGCGGGGTTGGATTGTTTCCGCCCCTCGGGAGCAACCTGATCACCCCGCTCATTACCTTGGGTGGTGGATCGAAGGCTTCGGGGGGCACGTCAAAAAAATATTCTACGGTAAAAAAGGCCTGCGTCAATACGGAGGTAACGCCGTACACCTTGCTGCCGGGGCGTGCGGCAATTCGTTGTGCCACTTCCTTTTGAAACATGCCCACCATGCATTCGATCTGCGGCTTCCAGTCGAGCAGCTTAAACACAATCTGCGTGCTGATGTTGTAAGGAAAATTTCCGACAACGGTAAAGGGATGTTCAAAAGGCGGGTCGATATCGAGGATACTTTGGTGGATGATCTTATCCTGTAGCGCCGGATATTTTTTTTGCAGGTAAGCTACTTTTTCATCATCTATTTCCACCGCCCTGAAATCAATATCCTTCCATTCCAGCAGGTATTTGGTTAGTGCGCCGCCGCCCGGTCCCACTTCCACGAGGTGGTGAAAAGACCGTTGTTGCAAGGCCTCCTGATGGCAATAGCGCTCATCGCGCAGGAAGTGTTGCCCCAGCGATTTTTTGAGGGTGTATGGCTGTTGTCCGCCCTTTTTATGCATGGGGCAAAGGTACAGCATAGCGCCCGATGGATTATTCCGGCAATCAGGGAATCGGGTAACCTTTAAGATGCTTTTCAAGGCTATGCCAATCATTGCTTTCGAAAGCATCATGAATAAAAGGATGCAGGTTTGAAGGCGCTTCGCGGTATAAGGCTTCCAGCAAATCCACGGCTTTGGGGTATGGAGGTTTTTGCCCGGAATAGTGTTGCAAAAAAGCTTTCAGCACCCTGTTCAGGTTTGCCTCTCCCCATTTATCGGCCAGCAGGTAAAAAGCAATTGCACCCTTGCCATACACAAGGTATTCATCACCTTCTCCTGCATCTGCAAGTGCCCGTTCATGCTGCCCCGCCTGTGCCCTTCCTGCGAGGTACCTGTTCTTTTGGATACCCAGAAAAC
>JALOMX010000179.1 GCA_025455245.1 Chitinophagaceae bacterium | reverse complement strand
AGGAGCCAACCCACTGCAAGCATTCGTTTAATCTTATACATATTTCAATTTTGATTTTACATTGCAAACCGGTACTTATCTGAAAAGTCCTGTTCTTTAAAAAGTTCAGGATTATCCGTTAATGATTTTCCTGTGGATCCACCAGGATTTATATGACAGAACATGACAAAACATTTCATATACAAATGATCAGAAGCCAGAAAACATAATGCAATAAAAGTATGCCCGGTCATATGATCAATCCTTATCATTTTTTTACCTGAATTCTAATAACAATTTAAGGAAGTCCGGATTGATAGTACCATTTCCTTTAACATAACAGCTAAATCTATCCTTCATTTCTTTAAGATTATTATTTATTTTAAAGCAAGAACTACCACCGAAAAAGGAGGCACCGTAACTTTCAGCATATTCCCCGACAAACTTGCCCCCGAAAATGAAGAAGGTTTGATTTTATCAGGATTGGTAAATGAATTGTAATCCTGCAATTTATTGGAACTTAATATCCTGCCGGAAATACTTTTGAAGGAAGCACCCTTTATATCAATCGTTATGTCATGTTTTTTGGATGCATCCACATTCACAAGGGAAATATGCGTGATCCCTTCTTCATTTTTTGAGGCGGAAACAGAAACCGCAGGTATTTTTTCGTCACCATAAACATAATCAGGTGTATTAACCTCAACAGGAAGCAGGGTTGCGTCCTGATGTACATTATACATTTCCATTACATGATATGTAGGCGTCAATATCATTTTTTCTTTATCTGTTAATATAACAGCCTGCAACACATTGACGGTTTGCGCAAGATTGGCAATGCGTACCCGGTCAGCATGGTTGTTGAAAATGTTTAAGGTAAGTCCGGCAATCATGGCATCCCGCATGGTATTTTGCTGATACAAATGCCCGGGATTGGTGCCGGGTTCCACCTCATACCAGCCCCCCCACTCATCCACAACAAGGGCTACCCGCTTCCGCGGGTCATATTTATCCATAATGGCAGAATGCCTTGTCACAATATCATCCATTTTCCAGGCCTGCTTCATGGTTTTAATATAGGTAGCCTCATCAAACTGAGTAGCAGAACCTTTGGCCGACCAGTTGATAACGGAATAGTGATGCAGGGAAAGGCCTTCCATCATATTCAACGGCACATCCCGCATCATCACTTCAGTCCAATTCATGTCATCGCCGTTGGCACCCGAAGCAACCCTGAAAATCTTCTTTGAGTTGTCCCAATCGGCCATAAAAGTGGCGTATTGCCGGTATTGCATGGCATAATATTCCGGCTTCATATTGCCCCCGCATCCCCACGATTCATTGCCAACTCCCCAGTATCTTACATTCCATGGCTTTTCGCGGCCATTTTGTACCCTCAGCTTTCCCATCGGGCCTTTGTTGGGTTCAATATTGGTATAGTCAACCCAGTCTGAAAGTTCCTGTACTGTTCCGCTGCCAACATTGCCGGCAAGGTAAGCCTCGGCCCCAATCTGCTCACATAGCCCCAAAAACTCATGGGTCCCGAAGCTGTTGTCTTCAACGGTGGCACCCCACCAACGGTTTACCATAGATGGCCGGTCCTTTTTGGGCCCGATTCCGTCCTTCCAATGATAAGCATCGGCAAAACACCCGCCGGGCCACCGGAGATTTGGAACCTTAAGTTTTTTTAATGCCTCGATGATATCCGTACGCACCCCGTTCACATTCGGGATTGCCGTATTCCCACCCCCTACATATATACCATCGTAAATACACCTGCCAAGATGTTCGGCAAAATGGCCGTAAATGTGCCGGCTGATCCGGGTTTTTCCGGAATCGGCATGCAGTACAACCCGGGGCTGTGCGAAAGAGGAAAGACCTAAAAAAAGAAAAATAATAAAGTGGCTGATCTTCATATGGCATCCATTTCAAGCAATTAGGTAAACGTTTATTGATCCTTCAAACAAAAGTAGGGAAAAAGTTTATAATTGTATTTAATACAATTAATTTTTTGAGAAATTGGTTTTCAGGCGCCGGGCCTTTACTTTTGAACAGATTTTGGCTTGTCATGACACGATATAAAAATCAAAAACATTTTCTGGTTGCAGTAGACTGCATTGTTTTCGGCTTCGATGGGCAGAACCTAAAAATACTGCTGATAAAAAGGGGGTTTGAGCCGCAAAAAGGCAAATGGAGCCTGATGGGAGGTTTTGTGCAACCCGAAGAAAGCGCAGACGAAGCTGCTTCAAGGATCCTTAAAGGTCTTACAGGGCTTGAGGGCGTTTATCTTGAGCAGCTTCACGTATTTTCAAAACCGGAACGCGACCCCATTGAAAGGACATTTTCGATTTCCTATTTTGCATTGATCGACATCCTTCGATACCAAACACAACTCAACGATGAATACCATGCAGAATGGTTTCTGCTGAGCGAAATGCCCGATCTCATTTTCGATCATGCTGAAATGGTTTCGATGGCAAGAAAAAAGTTACGCTACCGCGCAGCCATGCATCCCTTATTGTTCGAACTATTGCCCGAGCGATTTACCATACCCCTTTTACAGAACCTTTTTGAAGATGTTTTTGAAACAACTTTTGACAAAGGAAATTTTTCGCGGAAAATTACATCGACCGGAATGCTGCTGAAACAAAAGGAGAAAGATAAAGCAGGATCCAAGAAGGGCGCATTTTATTTTAAACTGGATAAAAGGCACTACCGCAAGAATTTTCACAAGGTACACAGCCTTGTACCCAACCCCGGTGAACTGATATGAAAAAGGCCGCTTGATGAAAGCAGCCTTTATAAAAAATCGTAATTACCGGTTTTAATATTCATCCTCATTAAAAAAGAAATCGTCCTGACTCGGATAATCGGGCCAGATATCCTCAAGACCCTCATAAATCTCTCCGTCTTCTTCCAGTTCCTGCAGGTTTTCCACCACTTCTATGGGTGCGCCGGAACGGATTGCATAGTCGATCAGTTCATCCTTTGTGGCCGGCCAGGGGGCATCTTCAAGATGCGAAGCTAATTCCAGGGTCCAAAACATAGGTACTACCTCCTCTAAATTTTGCGCAAATGTAAGGGTATGAAGCAAATAACCAAATGGTAAAAAATTTTGCCACGGTCGCATGCATAATAAAATGTCAATCGGCGGCTTCATACTACATTACAACCCTTTACAATATCCGGTAAATAATCACCGGATGTTCGTTACAGCCCAATAAAATAGTTGGCTTCAACCTGCTCCCTAAAAATTACACCAATCAAATCATTATTTTTCCACCCTCAAAGGGCATTAAGATGTTGAAAGCGGAAGGTATTTATAAAAGATATGGTCAGAAAGAAGTACTCAAAGGCGTTGAGATTTTGATTGAAAAGGCAAGCCTTGTCAGCATTGTAGGGGCATCCGGGGCCGGAAAAAGCACCTTGCTCCATATCCTTGGCACACTTGACACCCCCGACAGCGGGACCATTTTTTTACAGGAAAAAGCCATTCATACCTTAAAAGGAAATGCACTTGCCGATTTCCGGAACCGCCATATGGGTTTTATTTTTCAGTTCCACCATCTTCTGCCCGAATTTTCGGTACTTGAAAACATCTGTATCCCGGCATGGATAGCAGGCACCTCAAAAACCAAAGCAAAACAGGATGCTTTAACATTAATGAAGGTCCTTGCCATTTCGGACCTTTCCGATAAAAAACCGGGACAACTCTCCGGAGGGGAGCAACAGAGAACGGCTATTGCAAGGGCACTCATCAACAAACCGGATATTGTTTTTGCAGACGAGCCCACGGGCAACCTCGACAGTAATAATGCCCGTGAAATGCAACAACTTTTCCTCGACCTGCGCAACCAGTTCGGACAAACTTTCCTGATTGTTACCCACAATGAAGAATTGGCCGGGATTTGTGACCGCAAACTAACGATGAAAGATGGATTGATTATCCATTAAACCCGGGGTTTCCAGGGGATTTCGGCTACACCCAATTTTTGGGAAAGGTACCTTGACAGCACAAAAAGATAATCGCTTAACCTGTTCAGGTATTTTATCACAAGGTCATCCACAAAGTCGCCCTGTTCTTTCAGAAATACACAGGTGCGTTCTGCCCTTCTGCAAACACATCTTGCTACATGCGCCTGTGAAACGGCTACATGCCCACCCGGCAACACGAAAGATGTCATGGGCGGCATGACTTCATTCATTTCATCAATTTTTTCTTCCAGAAAAACAACATCCGACTCCCTGAGATCCGGTATTTTAAAACCCGGTTCCTTTTCAGGATCGCAGGCGAGAGAGGACCCGATGGTAAACAACCTGTCCTGTACCTCCCGCAAAACCTCAATACATTCACTGAACTGAATATGATCGCTCAACAGACCGATATGTGAATTTAATTCATCAACTGTTCCGTAGGTATTGATTCGCCAATGGCTTTTTAGCACTTTGGTTCCGCCAATTAATGAAGTCTTCCCCTTATCGCCCGTCTTCGTATATATTTTTATTGCCATGCTTGACTCCCCGATGCAAATTTGAGACGATAACAAAACCTTTGGAGAAAGGTTCAGGAAAAGTTTTAAACGTAATGTTCACGCAGGTGGATCTTTGGCTCACGTTTTTCATCACTTTCAACCATACCATCCCGCAGGCGGATAACCCGGTGCGCATAGGAGGCTATATCCTCTTCGTGTGTTACCAGTACTACCGTATTGCCTCCCGCATGTATCTGGCTGAAAAGTTGCATGATTTCATAAGAAGTACGGGTATCAAGGTTTCCTGTGGGTTCATCGGCCAGAATAATGGCAGGATTGTTCACCAGGGCACGGGCAATGGCAACCCGCTGAATCTGTCCTCCGCTCATTTCGTTGGGCTTGTGGTGGCTTCTTTCACCAAGTCCAACCTTTTCCAGCACATTCAGCGCCATTTCGGTACGTTGCTTTTGGGCTACCCCTCCGTAAATCAGGGGCAAGGCAACATTTTCCACCGCCGTGAGCCTTGGTAAAAGATTGAATTGCTGAAATACAAACCCGATTTCCTTATTCCTGACCAGGGCAAGGTCTTCATCCTGCATTTTGCTTACATCATGCCCGTTCAGGATATAGGTTCCGCTTGTAGGCGAATCAAGGCACCCCAAAATGTTCATCAGGGTACTTTTACCCGAACCTGAAGGCCCCATCAGGGCTACAAACTCGTTTTTATAAATATCGAGATCAAGCCCTTTAAGTACTTCAAGCGCCTGACTGCCCATGTAATAACTCTTCCTGATTTTTTCTAAATGTATAATTCCCTGATCCATAA
>JALOMX010000178.1 GCA_025455245.1 Chitinophagaceae bacterium | reverse complement strand
TGTATAATCGGGCGTTATATTTGAATGTAGGTGTACCTATCGGAAAAGGCAAAGCGCAGAAAAGAGCAGCAGAAAAACAGAAATAGCCAAAAATGCCTTTTAAGAACTTTAAAAACTATATAAAATAATTTTCATATCCATGCTATGTAGTTTTGTCTTTTTCAGATAACGGCATCCTTAAAAGGAATATTATTTTATGCGCCTTGCCATTCTTTGTCTTTTAATCATTTCATTAGCCTCGCTTGAAGTTACGGGTCAGCAAACCCAGGCTCAGGAAAAGGACTCAGCACAGATTAAATTAGAAAAAATTGAAAGAGAACGTATTCAGGATTCGCTGAGTATAATAGACATTGAAGAAAGCATCAGTGAACTTAATCAATCAGAAACACAAAAAAGAAAAGACCTCGAACAACAATTGCAGCAAATAAAAGATAGAGATTCCATCAGGCTGCAAAAAATCAAAAATGAGATTGATTCTTTAAGAAAAATCACAAAGGGTTATCCTGTCATGGGTCCCATGAAGGATACCCTTTTTTTATTATACACTCGTCAAGGAGGTTTTACACCTGAATTCAGGGCAAATGCCATTTCAAACCGTATTGAAAAGCTGGCGAAGGAAATTGCATTTCAACCTGATTCATTGAATTGGGAACGAAACGAGTCAACCATTGAAATCGCCTATGGTGAAACTGTAATCATGACCATCCGGGAGTCTGATGCCATCTGGAACAACAAAAGCCTGGAAGAATTAGCAAACATTTACACCGACACCATCAGGCAAGCCATTACCCGCTACAAGTCCGAAACAAGTTTTTCAAAACTTGCCAAGGAAGTTGGCATTGCATTGGGTATCATTTTTTTGATGGGCCTTTTGATCGCTTTGATCACCAGGTTTTTTCACTGGGTAAACAGCATTATACAAAGAAGGGAAGGAAAATCTTTCAAAGGCATTATATTTAAAGGCTATACGTTTGTTGACAGCAAGTACCAGGTTGCCGTGTTGCAAAAACTGTTGGCAATAGTGAAATGGGCGGTCATACTGTTAATCGTTTATTTATCCCTACCCTTGTTGTTCAGCCTCTTTCCATGGACTGAGGGAATTGGTAAAAAACTCATCGGGTACATTTTAAGTCCGGCAAAGGGTATCGCAATAAGTATTTGGAACTATTTGCCAAACCTTTTTACCATTGGCGTCATAGGGGTTATCTTCCATTATGTTTTAAAGTTCTTCATCTTTTTAAAAGTAGAAATTGAAACGGGTAAACTGAAAATTAATGGCTTTTACCCTGAGTGGGCCAACCCCACATTTCATATCATCAGGGTACTGCATTTTGCCTTTTTATTAATTATTATTTTTCCTTATTTACCCGGCAGCAACTCCCCGGTTTTCAAAGGCGTATCCGTTTTCTTGGGTTTTCTCTTTACATTTGGTTCGGCAGGCTCCTTATCGAACATCATGGCTGGAATAGTGATTACATACATGCGGCAATTTACCCTTGGAGATCGGGTTAAAATTGGAGAGGTGACCGGCGATGTAATTGAAAAATCATTATTGGTGACCCGCATCAAAACCGTCAAGAATGAAATCATATCCATTCCCAACTCTACCATTATGAGCAACCACACCATTAATTATAGCTCCGAAGCAGCCAATAATGGATTGATTTTACATACCACTGTCACCATCGGATACGATACCCCATGGAGGCTGATGCATGAAACATTGATTAAAGCTGCCAAACAAACGGAATTTATCCTAAATGAACCTACACCATTCGTACTGCAAACAAGCCTGAACGATTTTTATGTTTCATACGAATTGAATGCATACACAAGAGAAGCCAACAGGCAAAGAAGAATTTATTCATTGCTGCACCAGAATATACAGGATTGCTGTAAGGAAGCCGGCATTGAAATCATGTCGCCACATTACAATTCCCTGAGGGATGGAAGCAAATCAACCATTCCTGAAAGCAAATGAACTTAAAACAGGATAAACAAAATATATTATACTGAAAAATAATGATTACACCTGAAAATTTATGTCGTTTCCTCCTCGCATTTGGAGTAAATTTTGCTGTTATGTTTTCGGGCAATGGGCAGGATATCGTTTCAGATACGGCTTGTAAGCAAAGGGATCTCAGCGATGTTATCCGCAAGGCCATGCATAAACCACCCAAAGTAAAATCTGAAAAGACTTCTTCGCTTATTGCCTTTCCTATTATTGGTTCTAATCCGGCTACCGGCTTTATGGTTGGCCTTGGCGGACAATATGCTTTTAAAATGAAGGAAAGCAGTTTGTATTCTATGGTAAGCGGAAGCCTTCAGGCAACTACTAAAAATCAGTATCTCGCCATTTTTAAAAACAATATTTATACCCGGGGAGAAAAAATATTCTTTACAGGAGACTGGAGGTTTCAGAAATTCTCACAGGCCACCTATGGCATTGGCACCAATGCACCCGAAGGTGGGATACTCGATTATCAATTTAGCCTGGCAGGATTTGAAACAAATTTTGACTCATTGGCACAACCCATGGAATATAATTTCTTACGCTTTCACCAAACCATGGCCTTCAAACTCAAAAAAAGCATGTACCTCGGCTTGGGATTGAACATTGATGGCTATTCGAAAATAAAGGATTTGAAGCTGAACCTGGAGCCCGGCAATGAAGTCATTACCTCTCACTATGCTTACAGTAAAAGATACAACTTCGATACTTCGAAATATTATTCCTCTTCATTAATGGCAAATTTTGTAATTGATAAAAGGGATAACATGATCCAGCCTCACACCGGGTATTTTTTCTCATTCGGCTGGAGGGGTGATTTAAAAATGCTTGGGTCACAAAAGAATGCCAACATGGTGAAAGGAGAATGGCGCAGTTATCATAACGTTTCAAAGCGCAACCCTATACACATGGTAGCCTTTTGGCTGATTGGTGAATTTTCACCGGAAGGCCAATTTCCTTACATGACCCTGCCCGCAACATCATATGACCAACGCAGCCGAAGCGGTCGTGGCTATACACAGGGCCGCTATCGCGGAAATCAATATACTTACGGAGAAGCCGAGTACCGTTTCCCCATATCGAAGTGTGGCGGGGTATGGAGTGGCGTTGCTTTTGTTAATGCAACCTCGGCCAATAACCCCGCACAAAAACTGGCCTTGTTCGAATCCATTAAACCCGGTTATGGTTTGGGATTAAGGATTATGTTGGATAAATCAACCCGAACAAACCTTGCACTCGATTATGGTTTTGGTGAAAAATCAAGCGGCTTTTACCTGGCAGTTTCAGAAACTTTTTAAGCTCAGCCTGTAAAAATTTAAAGGCGGATGTTCACACCCGCCTTTAACTACTTTCGCCAAACAGGAAGAGAAAACCAACTATCGGTCAAAACAAAGTACACCACCTAATCCAAACTGGAACAGAAATACCCTGTCAGGATAAACTATTCCACCATCACCAACTTCTGCATAATCAGAACCAAAAGTGGCTGTCATAGATTGGGCATAAGCCTGTAACTTAAAGGCCGCCGATTTTCCCGCCGGAACTTTTACACCAAGCTTCATGTTGAAGGCAAAATTGGTTGAAGATTGGCCTTTTGAATTCATGATACCAACGCCTGCACCTGCGCCAAAATAAGGCATGGCTTTGGAACCCGGTTTCATGATATACTTATTACCCCCAAGTAAAATATAATTCAGTGAACCTTCAGGATCAGTTTCATTGATGTCATTTCCCTCTTTGTCAAATAAGGGAAAAGTGGTTGCCATACGCTGATACGACAACTCAATAGAAGAAGAGGGAGATGAGAAGAACTCAAATGCACCACCATACTGAAAACCGCCGACTGCGGTTAGTTTTCCCTGATCAAATGAAGCCGATTCATCTAAAGTATAACCAAGGGGAATGTTAAAGGAGAATTTTGGCGCAGGCCTAAATGTTTGTGATGGAGCAGGTTTAGGTGATGCAACCATAGAATCCTGGGCATTTGCCTGCTGGAAAAAGAAGGCAATTAACCCAAACATCACCATTTTTTTTAGTTTCATAGCAATAGAATTTATGTGGTCAAAAAAATCAAGGACACTACATTATTTTAAATTATTCGCCCCCTTTCAACCGGTTCATCCCTTCTATCAGTTCCTGGAATCCAACAATGAAGGTCATCCGGAAAGCATCCATTTTTAAGTCTTCCGGTTTTTTATCGTTTACCGTAGCAGAATAAGACAGATTCATCTGAAAGGCTTGAGTGATCTGATATCCCATGGTGCCGCCAATTCCAAGATTATTTAAGCTGCTGCCAGCCACGCCATCAAGGGTGGCCTTACCTCCTGTGTAGGAAATAACATCAAGAGAGCCCCAGATATTAGCCGCGAAATCGCGGGTAAGATGGCCTTCGAGCTGTAACATTGGCTCCGTTGACAGGGTTTTACCTGTAAAATCTTTATTATCGCCAAACAGCCAAACGCCGGGTAGAAACTCCAGGGTAGTACGCTTACCCGGCACCCAGCCGCCTATTTGCCATACCACCGGCACGCCAATACGGCCATACCAGCGGTTCTGACCCATATTCACGGGGCTTGTATTATCGTAACTGCCAATGGGAATTGCAAGGCTGCCTGCCAGATCCACTGAAAACTTTGGCTGATAACGCAACATGTCGGGAATGTTCATTATGGCTTTGGGCCCCACAACATTCACGGTGAACTGTAACATAGGGTCACCATATCCCCTCGATGTTTTGTTATAATTAATGCCATTCAGTGAAGCCGTGCCGGAAATATTTCCCATGGGAACAAGCAGCGAAATCATTCCCGCGCGCTTGCCAATCGGCAGCATTCTTGCATAACCGGCCATGGCCCTGGTTGACTGAAAATCAGCACCGGGTATCACTAAATTCGATGGATCATTTGGGTTGGCATTGCCCCCCATGGAGCTTGCAATAATCGGGAATGCATTGGTGCCCATCAGGGTTTTCCAATAAAACCGCGGACCATCGCCCTGGGCTATTCCGGAAATGGATGCACAAAGCATGACAATAACCAGTGCTATCGAATAATTACCTGCACGCATGCTGTTAAACTTTATATAGGTGTTCATGATTATTATTTCTTTATTTCTTTAGGATCAGCCATCATGTTTTTAGGCGGAATAAACTGTCTGATATTGAGATACGGAGGATAGCCATCCTGCACAGGGAACCTTTGTGGTAATTGATCTTCCAGTGTTTCAAATACCGTGCGATCGGGTATGATCACATTATTTTCCTTCGCA
>JALOMX010000177.1 GCA_025455245.1 Chitinophagaceae bacterium | reverse complement strand
CCTGCAAGCTTTCCACTGTTGGTGACCTGCACACTAACGGTGAGGGTTTGACTTCCCTTGATTTGGGTACTGCTTACTTTCATATTGCCATAATAAAACGAAGTATAGCTCAACCCATGTCCGAAATGATACAAAGGATCATTGGTTACATCAAGGTAATTGGTTTTAAATTTAGAAAACCATGTGCCCTCTGCAAGTGGCCGGCCTGTATTTTTATGGTTGTAAAAAAGTGGCACCTGTCCTAAATTCTGCGGAAAGGTGGTTGTTAATTTACCCGATGGATTCACATCTCCGAAAAGAACATCGGCAATGGCGTATCCTGCTTCACTGCCCGGGAACCATACATTGAGGATGGCTGGAATGTTTTCACTTTCCCACTTCAACGTCAAGGGGCGCCCCGTAAAGAGGACAAGGACAACGGGCTTGCCTGTTTTCTTTAATGCCATGAGCAGGTCTTTCTGTGCCTGCGGAATATCAAGACTTGTACGGCTGCTGCTTTCGCCGCTCATTTCGGCGCTTTCACCCACGGCGGCAACAATTACATCGGCATCTTTGGCTGCAGCTACCGCTTCGGCAATAATTTCTTCCGCAGGACGGTTATCGCGCCGGAGGCTTTTTCCAAACATACCGGCACGCTCTTCATAAGCCGCATCATAATCAAGGTTGCTGCCCCTTACATAAGTGACAGTAGTGTTGCTTCCGCCAACTTCCTTCATTCCGCGCAAAACAGGTATGGCTTTATCAAAAAGGGCAGCTACGCTCCAGGTGCCCGGCATGTTTTCTGCATTATCGGCAAGCGGGCCGGTCAGTAATATCTTACTGCCACGCTTCAGGGGCAAAATATTCCCTTCATTTTTCATGAGCACCAGTGATTCGCCCGCAATCCTCCTCGCCTCCTTCCTGTTGGCATCGGTGTACACTTCCTTTTTGCTTCTTTCAAGGTTACAATACCTGTAGGGATCTTCAAACAAACCAAGCTTCCATTTAGCTTCCAATATCCTTCTTACGGCAAGGTCTATCTGTGCCATCGTAACCTTTTTTTCCGCCAATGATTTTTCTGTGGTATTTAAAATAGCTTCGCTTACCATATCCATATCAATACCTGCCATCAATGCACGGGCCGATACGGTAGCCGTATCGCCTATACCATGTTCCACCATTTCGGCAATACCGGTGTAGTCGGTCACTACAAATCCATTAAAGCCCCACTGTTTGCGCAACACATCGGTCATCAGCCATTTATTGGCAGTAGCCGGTACACCATCCACTTCGTTAAACGAAGCCATTACACTGCCTGCTCCGGCATCTACGGCCGCTTTGTAAGGAGGGAAGTATTCGTTGTACATACGATGCCGGCTCATATCCACCGTATTGTAATCGCGACCGGCTTCGGAAGCACCATACAACGCGAAATGCTTGACGCAGGAAAGGATGGTATTGTCTTTTTTAAGGTCGTTGCCCTGATAACCCCGTACCATGGCTTTTGCCACTTCGCCGCCAAGGTATGGATCTTCACCGGCACCCTCGGCCATGCGGCCCCAACGCGGGTCACGCGATAAATCCACCATCGGGCTAAAAGTCCAGTTGATTCCATCTGCACTTGATTCCTGCGCAGCAATGCGGGCACTTTGTTCAACAGCCGCACGGTCCCATGTACAACTTAAACCAAGTGGAATGGGAAACACGGTTTGATATCCATGTATCACATCCATACCAAACAGCAACGGGATTTTCAAACGGGTTTCCTCTACTGCAAGCCTTTGAACTTCGCGGATCTTTTCCACACCCTTTATGTTGAAAAGCCCACCAACTTTACCCTCACGGATTTTCTTGGCTATATCGGTATTTCCGGCCTGCCCGGTGGTAATGTCTCCTGCACCGGGAAGATTGAGCTGACCAAGCTTTTCGGTAATGGTCATTTGCTTTATCAGGTTGTCGATAAAGGGTTTCATTTTGGGGTCTTCTTTTGTCTGCGCCTTCACCTCCATTTGAAGTGATGATATACAAAGCATTGCAAAAACTAACTTTTTCATATTATTGTTTTTTTTATTCTACTTTAACAGGTTTGGTTCTTTCACTTGTACCATTCTCGTTGATGGCCTCAATGCTGAAATAATAAGTGCTTAATGCATCCATCGATTTCATCCAGTATTCATTGTTTGCATGAACCATAATGCTGGTATACAATTTATCAGGATGAGTACCGTAATAAATGTTGTAAGCAAATGCATTATCCACCGGCCGCCATTTAATGAATGCGCTGCGCTTATCCTTTTCCGTACGCAGCACAATGAAATCTTTCACAGCATCAGGATTCACTCCATTTCCATGGCCAAAAACCCTGAATCCGCTGATGGCAAATTTACCGGTCGGCAAGGCAATATTCTCCAATTTAACAAAACGTGCCTGCACCGGATTTTCAAGCTCAATATAATCATGCGGAACATCTTTGGTATTGGTGCTTTTATCAGCAATTACCTGCCACTTTTTACCATCCACCGATGCGTACAATTTGTATTGATGTCCCTTATTTGGATACTTCCCCAGCCGGTTATCTTCCACATCCTGATCGGCATAATTAATTTGAACAGCATTGATTCGTGATACATTGCCAATATCGGTCTGAATAAACTCGCCCGCATTGCCGGTTGCGGCACTCCAGTAGGTCTTGGTAAGTTCGTCCACTGCATGGTTCGGCACATAGCCGCCTAAGGTTGAAGAAACAACCACAGGCTTGTTGTAATTTAATAACATCCACCCCGTAAAGTAAGGCGACTTGCCATCCTTTCCATATTGCGTACCATCGATACCTGCTGCGGGAATATAGTGCGGATAATCACCAAACGTTGTATTGCAAAACATAACACCGTCCTTATCAAAACCGGTTGGCCACAAACCAAGCCTGCGTTCAAAGGTGTTTTTCACCGAAACAACGGTAGTGGATATGTGCCAGTACTGTCCGAAGTTGTCCTGAAAGGTAGCGCCATGTCCTGCACCGCGCACATAGCCTCCCAGTTTATAGCTTAAAGGATCAGGTATGGTCCTGAATGGTCCAAGAGGACCATCACCCACCAGCAAGCCGTCAGCATAACCGCTGAACTCAGTGCCGGGCGCGCCATACTGCAGGTAATATTTCCCGTTATGTTTGGTCATGTGGCTGCCTTCAATAAACGGGTCAAGAAATGTGTTGTCCATATGTTCGCCAAAGCGTTGCCATCCGTAGCGCCAATGTTCCAGCAGATACATTTCCTTGCGTGTTCCGATGGGTTGCATGGTTTTACGATCAAGCTCCACACCATACATCGGAAATTTATTACTGCTTCCGTTGTACATATACAATCGTCCGTCATCATCTGTAAAAAATGATGGATCCCAACCGCCAATATCGAAGGAATCAACAAGGGGCTTCCATTCGTTGGCTTTGGGGTTGGTACTCATCCAGATGGTAAAGTTGCGGGTATAGGTACTGCCAAACACAATCATGGTATCGCCCATTATGCCCACACCGGGTGCGCATAGCTCGTCATAGCCTTCATTCCAGGTACGTAAGAACTTCCGGCTCACAAAGGTCCAGTTCAGCATATCGGAACTGTGCCAATACCCCCACTGATTGGTGCTGAACAAATAATAATCGCCTTTATAATTGACCACTACCGGATCGGCAGTTGCCCTGTGCCGTCCCCAGGTACTGAAATTGGGGATGGGTGTGTAGCCGTAATCAATATTGATAGGGTTACAATATGTTTTCTGCTGTGCCATGCCCATTGTTGACATGCAGATGCCAAGCAGCAGCGCTGATCCAATCTTCCATTTCATGGCTGTTTCTTTTTTAGGTTATCCAATGCCCATGCCCCGGGACCATAAACGGCAAATATCGTTGCTATCAATCCAAATAAAAAAGGATGCTGATCTTCATACCAAAACCGTCCGTTTCCAATAAAAAAACATATAAAAAACATTATTAATGCCATTACCAGGGCAGATATCCTTGTAAACCATCCCAGGGCAAGCAATATACCGGTAACCAATTCACCGCCTTTACCAAAAAACAGCAAGACCTTACCCAAAGGCAATTGCCTGATGGAATCCCACTCCATGTACATATTCATTTTTTCAGGTGAAAAAACTTCCAGCCCGTGATAAGCCATCAGCAAACCTGTAACAATTCTGATGACGCCCATTCCTTTTACAATGTTATTTGCATCCATACCCTTATCACATACATTTATTTCAAAGCTTCATCCTTCTCCTTCTCAAGAAAAGAAGCTCCTTCACCCAAAGAAACAACTTCACGTTGCAATAATGCTTCATCAGGCACCACATCAATGGGAATCGTACTTTTTCCGGAAGGTTCATTAAATGGAACATTGCTACTCCGGTTATAGCAACTGATGAGGGACCATCTTGGATGATCCGACAGATTTGGCCCGGAACGATGCAATATATTGCTGTGAAAAAATAATGCATCTCCTGCATTTAATTCCACATAAATATGCTCCATGGTTTGCAAAGCAAGGTCAACATACCGTTGCGAGGCACCCACCTGCTCGCCGGCAAAACCATGCTCCACCCGCCCCATTTTATGCGAGCCCTTTATCACTTCAAGACAACCATTTTCACGGGTTGCTTCGGTAATCGCAATCATGACCGACATCATCTGTTCAGGAAACAAAAATTCGTTCTTATACCAATAACCATAATCCTGATGCCATTCCCATGCACCACCTACCCTTGGCTCCTTTTGCATGAGTTTACTGTGAAAATGGCATACCTCGCCATCCCCATCCATCAATGCATTTACGGCATTCACCATACGCCTGCTGCGTGTAAGCAATCCGTAGGCATCGTCACCGGGCGAATACCAAAGGCTGAGCCTTGTCTTTTTGCCGCTGCTGTCATTGAGGTCAAATCCATGACTGAGCATCACATCATCCCCTATGGCAATGCCGTAAAGTTTATCCACTTCCGGTTTCGACAAAAACCCCGGCACTATCAAATAGCCATCACGCCGGTAATGGTTGATTTGTTCCTGTGTAAGCATCATATCCTGTATTTTTTAAGAAACAATGGGCCAAGGAAAAGAACTTTGCAGTTTTATTCGCTGCCCTGTGTCAGATGATTTACGTCGACCCCAAGCGTGACTTTTCCAGCGTGTTCTTCTCAACCACCCCATTCGTCGACGGCTACGGCGAATTCAAGGCCGGAGCCTATCAGCGGGCGGCGGCCAAGTTGCTCGCAGGCTAGTAACTGCATGAGGCTCTTTGCGATTGCAGTCATTTGTTCAACCAGTTTTGAATACACCTCCAATGAATAACCCCATTTTTAGCGTGCAGAACCGCATCTTT
>JALOMX010000176.1 GCA_025455245.1 Chitinophagaceae bacterium | reverse complement strand
GGTTTCCTCGCCCGGTGATCCTTATTCTTTTATGGGTCAAACCAATCCATACCTTGAAATACTTAAACAGCGGGGCTTTCCGGCATTTACTGACAGCGGTGACCGTCGCCGCAATAGTTTTGCCCCATCGCACGATCAGATAGCATCTGCCAACGGAAATACCTTGTCGCAGGAACAATACATGGAGAACCTGTGGGCAGGAACGACCTCGGTAATGTCGGCCGATAAGGAAGGATGGGTTGTAAGCATCGTACCAAGCGGTGGATGGGTGCCTGCCTGCATCGCCGGAAATACCGGAGTAGGTCTTAGTCAGCGTATGCAAAGTTTTGTTCTTGATCCGCAATTGAATCCTTTCAATGTGGTAGAACCGGGCAAGCGCCCCCGTGTAACCCTCACTCCATCGCTTGCCATGAAAGATGGTAAGCCCTGGCTTGCTTTTGGTGTACAGGGTGGTGATACACAGGATCAGAACCTGTTGCAGTTCCTGCTGAATATGGTCGAATTCGGAATGACCGTTCAGCAGGCTACCGAAGCGGCTAATTTCAATACTAACCAATTGTGGCTTAGCCTTGGTGGTGAAAAAACAAGCGACCGTCAGCCAAAACCGGGTGATTTGCTGCTGCACAGCGATACGCCCGAATGGCAACGTGCGGAACTACGCCGCATGGGTTACAACCTGAGTTTCAGCGACCGTACAAGCGGGCCCATCAATGCCATCTGGTTCGATTGGAAACATGGAAGTATGTGGGGTGGCAGCAGTAACCATGGTGAGGATTATGGCATAGGTTGGTGATAATGATGAAATTTTGTAAAGGTTGGTCAAAGGGCCAACCTTTATCTTTAAGAAAGTATCTGAACCCGTAAATCATTTACTTCGCATATCATGAAAAAATCTGTTGTATTTGTAACGTTTAATTTACTGATCATGTTGCCTTTAGGTTTACTATCGCAAACCATTTATCCTTTATATGATGAACAGGTACCCAACAGCAAACCAAATGCTGTAAAAGAAACGCGGGAAGAGCGTGATGGAATATTGAGGATCGGAAAAATAACTGAACCGACTATTGAAGTGTTTTTACCAAAAGCAGAAGTAAGTACCGGTACCGCCGTGATCATATTTCCGGGAGGTGGTTACAGAATTGTTGCATACAGTCATGAAGGTACAGATGTGGCCAAGGTGTTTCAGGAAATGGGGGTTGCAGCTTTTGTGGTTAAATACCGTATGCCCGATTCTGCCACCATGCAAGACAAAACCATCGGACCTATACAGGATGCTCAAAGGGCAATTCAGTGGGTAAGGGAAAGGTCAGTTGAGTTCAACGTCAATCCAAAGCGCGTTGGTGTCATGGGTTTTTCTGCCGGAGGGCATCTTGCTTCAACTGCCGGCACCCATTTTTCAAAAACATACATCAATAATGAAAAGGGAATAAACCTTAGGCCTGATTTTATGATATTGATTTACCCGGTTGTTACCATGGCAGAATCCTTTACCCATGCAGGATCTGTGGCCAATTTGCTGGGCTGGGATCCTTCGGATAAATTGCGTACCACATTTTCTGCAGAAAGAAATGTAACGGCAGATACACCGCCTGCATTTTTGGTGCATACCACTGTTGATAAAGCAGTGAGTCCCCTCAACAGCATTTATCTGTACCAGGCTTTGATTCAGAATGATATAAAAGCAGAAATGCATATTTATCAGGATGGAAACCATGGGTTTGGCATGAAACTGCCGAATGCAAATGAAGTATGGATGGAAAGATGCAGAAATTGGTTGCAAAGCAACGGATGGCTGAAGCGTTCATGAAAACAGTCTTTGGTTAAAGTTGTCAGTATTAACCGGAACAATCATTCAAACCACCCAATATACCGATGAATGGTAGCTGCATTTTTTAAACCGGGGTGCTGACAATGAAAAATAATCAATACCTGCTTTTGGTGTTTTCTGAATCGATTTCGAATAAGGAAATACTCCGCAGGGTAAAAGTAGCAGCCATTATTTTTGCCCCTTTGAGGTAAAAAATTTTGCGTAAGCCATGAAAACTGCAGGTATTGTCTTCACCTTGTTGATTTGTTTTTCGGGACTATTTGCCCAGGAAGATTCTACTGATACCGAAGATTACAGTCAATATACCGATGAGGTAGCTGTAAAGCGGTTTGCTACTCAAAAAGTGCTGAATTTATCGGCAACCAAACTCATAAGTGTTGGCTATGAAATGCAAACCACCCATTTTATGGACGTTGCCATTGGTGTTAATACTTATTCTCAGTTTTACAAAGTAAGGCAGGCCTCCGGCCCGAGGGTTCTTGTTAATTTTCCTATAGTTAGCAATGACAAGGTCATTTTTAATTTGGGCGGGCAGTATTGGGGTACTTTTTATACTATGGAAGCTGAAAGTCCCACTACATCGCTCAATCCACCGGCAGATTTTCTGGACAAGTATATGCTTCATTCTATGGGTATTATTTCCTCAGTATTTAAACCATTGAATGAAAAGAACTTTCTCATTCTTCAACTCGGGGCTGATTTTAACGGGGCATTTCCCGGAAACGGAAACACTGTTAACGGCGAGGCGATAACCATTTCCGGTACGGCTATATATGGTTGGAAACCGAATGATCGAAAAATGTGGGGGATTGGCGTGGCCCGGACCTACCGTATGGGACGACCCATTGTTGTTCCGGTATTATTATGGAATCAAACCTTCAATGCAAAATGGGGTACTGAAATTGCCTTGCCCGCAAAGGGTTTTTTACGCAGAAATATTTCTCCTTCAAGTATGCTGCTTGCGGGGTACGAACTTGAGGGAAATCAATATATGCTACCCGGGGCAGGCGGTAATGCCACAGCCACTTCTAACCTGTGGTTACAACGTGGCGAAATAAAGCCCCGGATACAATGGGAAAAACAATTAAAAAACTTTATCTGGTTGAGTACACAGGCAGGTGTACGCATCAATGGACGCTTCAATTTTACGGATTCTTATAATGGAAAAGAATCAGATGAGGTTTTCAGGACGGTCCTTGGTTCTCCCTTTTATTTCAATATTGGAATAAACCTTGTCAGTCCCTGATTCGGTCTATTGAATTGCTTTTACTTTTTTGCAACCTGACGCACCCATGTATCAGTGCGCCCAAACATGGTCATACCCATAATATAGCCCCTTACGTTCAGTTTGCTTTTATCCTTTTCATCCATTGTCATGATGCAATCATAGGTTTTTCCGTTTTTGGGGTCGTAAATAAATCCGTCAATCCATTCACCATCCTTGAAGCGGAAACCCCAAACATTGGTAAGTCCAAGCACCGGCTGTGATCTTTTTGACTCTTCAGGATTGTTATTGTCTACCTTGGGTTTACCGTTTTGCGGGTCATTTGGTTCTTTCAACCACACAATCCTGCCCCTGAATTCTTCTCCGTTTCTGGCAATTTTTATCATGGCAGTACCTTCTCCGTTTTTCCATACTCCAACTACATCATCGGGTGAACTTTGGGCATTGGCATTTAACAGGGTAAAAAAAATGAATCCGGAAATTGCAAGCAGTTTCTTCATGGCAATATTTTTTTGCCAAAACTATATGCACCATGCAAAAAAAATCTGTTGAACCTGTTAAAAATTGAGGGAATTCCTTCTTTCACAAACCGGAGTTGCTTTTCAAAATCCATTTTTAGCCGGACAATAGTGCTCGCATCCTTTCTAACATTGCATGCTGTTTGTTTCTTATTCCCCTAACCTGAATAAAAAGGCCGGTTCATTACACCGGCCAACCCTAAAAATTTATTTTATCAGAGATTTACTCCAATTTCATTCCTTGCGGAATAGGCATAGCCTTGAACCTGGCAACAGGCGCCATTCTTGCTTTTGCCAAAGAAAGATTGTCGCCCTGAATGGCGTAATTATCAACCATTTCTGCCATCTTTTTTAAACCATCCTCATTCGTCATATCGGGGCATGCCATCATGGTACTCATCATTTGTCCGAATTTGATGCGGTTGCCGTCCATTAATTCATAACTGCCCCCCATTACATTACACCCACCGGACAGGCTTACCCGCTTTTTATCGGCACTTAAAAAAAGATAGGATGGTTTATCTCCATCTTTAGGTGCGGATACCGGTTTGCCATTCAGTTCGGTTAATGCCCAATAAGTGCCTTCAAGGGGTTTGTTTTCGGAGGGATTTGCCTGTTTTGTTTCAGGACCGGAGGTGGTTTTATTCGATGAACAGGCAAGCAAAAACATTGTTGAGGCGAAAAGGAGATTAATAACTTTCATAGATTTTTAGTTTTCTCAAACCTAATAAAAAATTTTTTTGCCGGAAAATTGTTTTCAAAATAAAGGATGAAAGCAGCCATAACAACTACAAGCAGTTATGGTACATATTCATAATGACAAAAAAGGGACAGACTTATTAAATATAAAATCCCCGAAAATACTCCGGGGATTATTATTGTATAAGGGTCAAATTCCGTTTAACGGTTTGATATGATTAGTGTTTAACTGGTAAGTGTTGAGGATCTTGCCTGCTTCCTTTATCATCGAAGCGGATACAAAGATATTAAGGCATTTTGGCTAAATCTCCCGTGTTTATACGGTATTTTATACGTAGAAATACGCATTTTTTGAATTCTGAACAGGTATAAAAAGGAAAATTGGGGTTGAACCCGTTATTAAATAATAGAAAAGTGATCGGCATCGGCTAAAAAGGGCAACTTCTGCCTGATATTTTCCAAATGGGCACTTTCTAAAATATGAGTTGAAATATCTTCCCTATCGGAAATATGGAAAAGCAGTTTGATATACTTAAAAATGATTTTGGCTGGAATTGTATGCCTTTCTCAAAACTAAGTCAGAACACTGTATTCTTGTATATTACAGCTATTTGCAGAAATCTATATCATAATATTATCAGATACTTCTCAGAAAAGACTAAATCACTAAAGGTTAACTTCAGAGTTAAGAAGTTCTTGTTCCGGTTCATTATCCTGCCAGCAAAATGGATTAAAAGATCCAGACAAAACTATCTGAAAGTATATGGTAAGTTACACTTCTCAACCTAACAAATAAGTCCAGTTATACTAATGATCATAATATAAGTTGCTTCGCAGCATGGGTAGGGTATGCATGAAAGTTAATGAAACAACGAAAATCCCAAACTTTATGTGGATTTTGGATATGAAATAATGTTACAAATACTATCTGAACATTAAACTAATATCAAAATCATGATAACTTTGTTTCGTATAGCTTCAAAATCTCATCACAAATCAAACATGCGGATTTTAGGAGCTATCGGGAGGGAAGGGAGTTGATTTCAGCCAGCGCGGATTTGTAATCCGTACTTGTTACTCCTTAAAACTTAAGGTAAG
>JALOMX010000175.1 GCA_025455245.1 Chitinophagaceae bacterium | reverse complement strand
GGTTAAGACGCCTCCCTTTCACGGAGGAATGAGGGGTTCGATTCCCCTACGGGCTACAAGGAGACCCCGCACTTTGCGGGGTTTTTTTTATGCCCTTTGTCATTTACGCCCTGGTCAGTAAAAAAAGAAACTGGATTTATGTTGGAATGAGCGATGAGGTCATGAATAGATTTAACCGGCATTCGCAGGGGTGGGAAAAGACGACAGCGCCTTACCGGCCTTTTAAGTTGATGTTACTGGCATGTTCATTAACGAGAGTGGATGCACGCGGGATTGAGAAGTGGTATAAAACCGGACATGGAAAATCAGTTATCCGGAAACTGATACAAGACGGTTACCCTTTCACGGTGGAATGAGGGGCCTGTCTGCCGACAGGTAGATTCGATTCCCCTACGGGCTTGTCTGCCGAAAGGCAGGCTACAAGAAGCTTCACTTTTGTGAAGCTTTTTTAATTTTACTTAACTATCTGAACATTACAGAAGTTCTTACCTTAAATCATCATTCAATTCCATCCCTAATCTTTACCTTAGCGCTCCGGAAACCGGTTATCCGGTCTCCGAAATTCCTCACGTATCTAAATTTCAACATGGAAGCAACAAAAAAATTCAGCCCCGGCGTATTATGGGGTAAAGACGCAAAAGACCTTTTTGCTTTTTGTAAACAAAATAATTTCGCCCTGCCTGGGGTAAACGTTACCGGTACAAATACAGTGAACGCAGTGCTTGAAACAGCACGCGAGGTAAATTCTGCTGTATTAATCCAGTTTTCCCACAGCGGCAGCCAGTTTTTCATAGGTAAAGGCGTAAAAAATACCAACGAAGCTTCTGCCATTGCGGGTGCCATTGCCGGCGCACATTACGTACATCAGGCTTCAAAAGTGTATGGTGTACCAACTATTTTGCATACAGACCACTGTGCCAAAAAGATTTTGCCCTGGGTGGAAGGTTTGCTTGCTGCAGGAGAAGAACATTTCAATAAACACGGTCAGCCGCTGTTCACTTCGCACATGCTCGACCTGAGCGAGGAACCTTTGCATGAAAACATTGAAATATGCAAGCCTTTCCTGGAACGTATGCACAAAATGGGCATGATCATCGAAATTGAACTGGGTGTAACCGGTGGCGAGGAAGATGGTGTGGACAATACCCATGTAGCCAAAGAAAAGTTATATACTGAACCGGCGGAAGTGGCTTATGCATATGAAGAACTCAGCAAGATCAGTCCTAACTTTACGATTGCGGCTTCTTTTGGAAATGTGCACGGTGTGTACAAGCCCGGCAACGTGAAGCTTGAGCCGAAGATCCTTCGCGATTCGCAGGCGTATATTGTTGAAAAATTCGGTACAGGTCCCAACCCGGTTGATTTCATCTTCCATGGCGGTTCCGGTTCTACCACCGAAGAAATTCGCGAAGCCATCAGCTATGGTGTGGTAAAAATGAACATCGATACCGACATCCAATGGGCTTTCTGGGATGGCATCCGCGCCTACGAAGCCGATAAGCACGGCTATCTGCAGGGACAAATTGGCAATCCCGAAGGAGACGACAAGCCAAACAAGAAGTATTACGATCCGCGGGTTTGGTTGCGTAAGGGCGAAGAAAGCATGATTGCAAGGCTCAAGCATTCATTCGATGATTTGAATGCAACAAACAGCCTGGGTTAATTTTCCAAACACATAACTTAGAAGCCTCATTCCGCAGCCGGATTGAGGCTTTTTAAATAATCAATACCGTATGAAAATTCTATTTACAGGGGTTCTGTTCCTTCACTGCTGCCTGGCACAAAGTTTGTTTGCACAAAAACAGGAAAAGGGCTGGCAATATCTTTTTGATGGAAAAACACTGAATGGGTGGAAGCAACTTACCGGCTCTGCAAAATATTATGTACAGGACAGCATGATCGTTGGTGTTTCGGCTATGGGCTCGCCCAATAGTTTTTTAGCAGCCGAAAAAACATATGGGGATTTTGAATTATCCTTTGAGTTTATGCTCGAGGATACAGCCCTCAATTCCGGTGTTCAGTTTCGCAGTCAATTTGATCCTGCACGAAACAACGGTGCCGGCTTAGTGTATGGTTATCAATATGAACTGGATGGGACATCACGGGCATGGGGCGGTGGTATTTACGATGAAGCAAGGCGGGGATGGCTGTACACCGGGGCTATGAACGGATCGCCTGTAAAGCAGCGTTATAAACATGGGCAGTTTAACAAGGCGCTGATTGTTTGTAAAGGAAATACCGTACAAACTTATTTGAACCAAATGGCTATTGCAACCTTAATTGACACAGCCACTACGCCGGGATTAATTGCTCTGCAGGTACACAGTATTAATAATGCCGCGCTCGAAGGCAAAAAGATTTACTGGAAGAATATCCGTATCAAAACCAAAGATGTAGCTATTCGTCAACCGGAATATTCCTCTCTTGTTACCTGGGCGCCAAAATATGTAAGCAATACCATACCCAATAACCTCAGCAGCATTGAGCAGAAATTTGGATGGAAGTTGCTTTTTGACGGAAAAACTTCATCGGGATGGAAAGGTGCTTATAAGCCCGGTTTTCCTGAAAAGGGTTGGATTATTTCTGATGGTGTACTTAAAGTACTGAAATCAACCGGCGGCGAATCGACCAACGGGGGCGATATTGTTACAGTTGAAAAGTTCAAAGCATTTGATCTGTCATTTGAATTCAAACTGACAGAAGGCGCCAATTCCGGCGTAAAATATTTTGTCACCCTGAAGGAAAATAATCCCGGCAGTGCCATTGGCCTCGAGTATCAGTTATTGGATGATGCCAGACATCCGGATGCCAAAATGGGAAGGGATGGAAATCGTACCCTTTCATCCCTGTATGATCTGATAACAGCCAATAAGCAGCCCAGGTTTACCAAGCCAATAGGCGAGTGGAATACAGGGCGTGTAATAGTGTACCCCGACAACCGCGTAGAGCATTATTTGAACGGAGTAAAAGTGCTGGAATATGTTCGCGGTTCAAAGGAGTTCAGGGATTTGGTGGCCATCAGCAAATACAAGGTTTGGGAAAATTTTGGTGAAGCGCCTGAGGGGCATATCCTGCTTCAGGACCATGGAGATGAAGTGCATTACAGAAGTATTAAGATCAGGGAACTGAAGAATTGAATATTCGGGTGTTTGCCCATAATATTTTCAGAGAGTATGCTAAATATCACATTTAGCGAAAATGGCCCGGGCTACATTTGTGCCCTCAAAAAATTTGACCATGTCTGTATTCGAAGAATCGCTCCATTTACATAAAGCATTAAGGGGAAAAATAAGCGTTCGCAACAAAATGGATGTGCGGACAGTAGAGGACTTGTCGCAGGTGTACTCTCCGGGTGTTGCCGCTCCTTGCGAAGCGATTGCTGCTGATGAAGAAAAAGTATATGACTATACCATGAAAGGCAATACTGTAGCCATTGTAACCGATGGTTCCGCAGTTCTTGGCCTTGGAAATATTGGCCCGAAGGCAGCGCTGCCTGTTATGGAAGGGAAGGCTATGTTGTTTCGAAAATTTGCAGAGATAGACGCCTTTCCTATTTGCCTCGATACGCAGGATACCGATGAGATTGTTCGTGCCGTTGAATTGCTCGCACCGGTATTTGGAGGGATTAATCTTGAGGACATAGCCGCTCCCCGTTGTTTTGATATTGAAAAGCGCTTACAGGATATTGGCATACCTGTTTTTCATGATGATCAACATGGAACAGCGATTGTGGTACTTGCAGCATTGATCAATGCCTGTAAATTACTGGGTAAGTCATTATTTCAATTGAAAGTGGTGGTGAATGGTTCCGGCGCTGCAGGTACTGCCATTACACGCACACTGCGTTGTCAGGGCTATGGCAGTGATAAAGATCAATGCATTTCGGTAAAAGACTTAATTGTATGCGACAGCAAAGGAATTGTTTCTTCACACCGCAGCGATCTGAATGATGAAAAGAAAGAACTCCTGAAATATACCAACATTAACAATCTCGGGGGAACCTTACAGGATGCACTCGTTGGCGCAGATGTGTTTATTGGTGTAAGCAAGGGTAACCTGATAACGGCCGGTGATGTACGCACCATGGCTAAGGACCCAATTATCTTTGCACTTGCCAATCCGATTCCTGAAATTATGCCAGAGGAAGCCAAAAAGGGCGGGGCCGCAGTGGTTGGAACCGGACGCAGTGATTTGCCCAATCAGATCAATAACGTATTGGGCTTCCCGGGTATTTTTCGTGGGGCACTCGATGCAAGGGCCACCCGGATAACACCATCCATGGAACTTGCTGCTGCACATGCCATTGCAGGATGCATATCCAATCTTTCGGCAGATCATATTATTCCTGCCACCCTCGATCCGGTGGTTGCATACAGGGTTGCCGAGGCCGTCAAGGCGGTTGCGTTAGCCAACCGTTCATAAAAAAAGTTTCCTGACATATTTGTTTTTTGCAAAATATTTATCAGCTTTATGATTAAATATTTGCAATATGACTAAACAAATTGTTGGAGGCCTTGTGGCCGGGTTTCTGTTGATGGTTTGGCAAACGCTAAGCCACACCGCATTAAACCTGCATGCAGTGCAGGAAAAGTATACACCCAATAATGCAGCGATTATGGAAGTCCTCAATCAAAACCTTACGGAAGAGGGCATGTACTTTTTACCGGGCCTGCCGCAGGGCAGTACGATGGAAGATTACGAAAAAGTGCAATCCACCTGGGATGGACAACCCTGGGCGCAAATCAATTACAACAAAAGTTTCAACACCAATATGGGCACCAATATATTTCGTGGCCTGATGGTTAATCTTCTTATCGGGTTGATATTGGTTTGGTTGTTTGCAAAAATGCAAAAGCCTTCATTTGCAGGCATTCTTACCGGCTCGCTTGCAATTGGATTCATGGCCTTCTGCTTTCATCCCTATCCGGGCTTTATCTGGTATGAAACCTCCGGTATATGGATAGAACTGCTGGATAGCCTTGCAGCTTTTGGCCTTGCGGGAATTTGGCTTGGTTGGTGGATGAGGCGAAAGGCGTAAAAGGAGAAAGTTGAGGAGTTTTTTACCAGGTATAGGGTTGGTTAAATGCTGATGTGCAAATACCACCATTCATAAACCTGTCTGCCGATAGGTAGAGTCGCCGAAATAAATAAATATCCTGATGGTAAGGCATTTGATCATTATTACCTGTGCTTTTCTTTTTTCGCCGGTATTCGGGCAAAAATTTGGTACCTACAGAATAGATAGCAGGGGCTTTTCCTATAGTTTTAATAACAAGCAATATCCGTTCCTTCCAATAGTTGTTTGGGTGGATCCGCTATCGGATGCTGACAGGGCCGGGCTAAAAGGGGGGATCACCATTTTTGGAATCAACCAGACCGATTTTGG
>JALOMX010000174.1 GCA_025455245.1 Chitinophagaceae bacterium | reverse complement strand
GGCCATCTGAGAAAAATTTACAATCGTCATCATTTTCGCCACAAGTGAACGGAAGTACAGCAATGGATATCCTTTTCCGGATATTTCCCGTTGAAGGATTTTGATTTTCAGAAGTTCTTTTTGAAAATTCCGGAATATAGGAACCTTTGGGAATGGAAATGATGGTGGAACTACTCCTGCCTTCTGTTAGATAATATTGTTCAAGGGCTTTCCTCAGGCGGTACATATGGATTCTAACTATAGGATCTTTTTGCGGATCAAAATCGGGCGTTTTGCCCAACGCATACACCCCGATGGTATATTCTTTCAAGGTAAGCGTATTCCCTTCAATAGTGGTTTTTAAAATAAACTGTAAAAGCTTTCGCAGGGTAAGAGACTGCTGAAAGGTGGCCGATGCGAGAATTTTTTCAGCTTCATTGGTAAGGGACATTTGGTTTGAGCTGGTACTATTAATCATTTCTTATTCACTTTACGGTAAAATGGCACATAATTTTTGGGGTAAAAAGAGATAAAAGTAATATTGTATGAATTACTATAAAAAACTGTTCTCCAATTATGGAGCAACATCATGAAACTCATTCAATTATGTTTTTTGTAAAACCTGCAGATTTAAAAATTCTTTTCGCTTTAGCGCTTATACTCGGGTTGTTCGCTTGTTCTTCGGATACAAAGAAAACAAATGAAAATAATCAAAGGCCAAACGTGCTGATCATAGTTGCCGATGACCTTGGTTTTAGCGATGTGGGATGTTTTGGCGGTAACATTGAAACTCCGTCAATTGATGCTATTGCAAAGGAAGGTATAATGTTTTCAAATTTCCATGTGTTGCCTACCTGTTCTCCGACGAGATCTGCCTTGCTTACCGGAAATGATAACCATGTGGCGGGTTTGGGTGTGATGAGTGAAACCATGTATCCTGCACTGGAACAATTGAACCTTCCCGGCTATGCCGGATACCTGAGTGATGAAGTAATTACGCTTCCCGAAGTACTGAAGGACCATGGTTACCATACTTACATGACCGGTAAATGGCATTTGGGCGAAGGCCCCGGAAAGGATCCTTACGACCGGGGGTTTGAAGAAACTTTTATACTCGGTACCGGTGGCGGAAGCCATTGGAACGACAAAAAGCCTCTTTCGCTTGAGCAACACATGGAATATTTCAGGAATGGCAGGGTAGTGGAACCTCCCGCTGACTTTTATTCCACCCACAACTATACCGATTCCATGCTTCATTTTATTGAAAGTAACAGGAAAGACGGAAAGCCTTTTTTTGGGTATCTGTCATACACTGCCGTGCACGATCCCTTGCATGCGCCTGCAGAATGGATTGCAAGGTATAAAGGGAAGTTCGATATGGGCTGGGATTCGCTTTGGAGCCTCCGTTTAAATAACCTTAAGCAACTGGGCATCATCCCCGAAAATTATTTTCCTGAAACAAAAAATCCGTCCATACCCAAATGGTCATCACTTCCTGAAGAAAGAAAAAAGGAACTGGCCCGCGATATGGAAGTATATGCCGCCATGCTTTCGTACATGGATAGCTGTATCGGACGGGTATTTGATTACCTGAAAGAAAATGGATTGTACGATAATACCATGGTTGTTTTTATGTCAGATAACGGAGCCAATGGCGCCGATGCGCATGGTTATCCCGGTAACGAGGATGGCAAATACCTTTCCACTTTTAATAACCAATTGGGCAATCGCGGACTACAAAACAGTTATGTGGAACAAGGGTCAGGTTGGGCGCAGGCATCATCTTCACCTTTCAGGTTCTTTAAAAGTTTTGCTTCAGAAGGTGGTATCAGGGCGCCTCTGATCATAAAAATGCCCAAAGGATCCAATGCGGCTGCCGGCCGGAAGAATAGTTTCCTTCATGTTACAGATTTAATGCCAACCATCCTTGAAATTGCAGGGGCAACATATCCCGACAAGCGTAACAACATTCCATTGCATGCCATGGTTGGTAAGTCTATTCTTCCAGTAGTAAGCGGGCAAACAGATGAAATTCATGTGGAAACCGGTATGGGCTGGGAGCTTTTTGAAATGAAAGCCTATACCAAAAATGGCTGGAAAGTATTAAGGCTTCCGGTTCCTTTTGGCAGTGGTGAATGGGAACTGTACAACCTGAAAGAAGACCCTGCCGAAACCCAGAATCTCAGCAAACAATATCCTTCAAAAAGGGATTCCCTTGTTGCCGAATGGCAGGTGTATGCGCAGCAAAATAAGGTGCATGACCATCGGGGGCATTTTGATTCCATTTATCGCAGAAATTACAATGTGGATGGTGAATAAACCCCGGAAGGATCAAAAAATCCATTATGGTTTCCTGTAAAAATTGCGGTGAAAAGCTATTCGGTAATTTTTGTTCTCATTGCGGGCAAAAGGCGGATATCCACCGGATCAACTGGCATCACCTGGCGCATTCCATCCCTCACGCGCTGTTTCATGTGGATAGCGGAATTCTGTTTACCCTTAAAGAACTGGCTCTTCGTCCCGGGCATGCTGCGTTCGATTTTTTATCAGGAAAAAGAAAACCCTATTATCACCCGGTATTTATCCTCATTTTGGTATCTGGTTTATGTTCCGTGTTGTATGCAGCATGGCATATTCCTACATTTTTTGCATCCGTACGACTTGATGTTCTTGAACACGGAAGCCCGATGCTTGCCCATAAATTTTTTGCACTAAGGGTTGCATTCATGATTATGATATGTTCGGTGGGGGATTTTTTTATATTCAGAAAGCAAGGCTATTATTTTCCGGAATTAATCATTTTCAATTGCTTCGTTTTTGGCGGCATCATGATCATGCAACTGCTGTTGGCGCCGTTGAGATTTTTGGGCATGGATTCAGCATGGGAGACAATTTTTTTCGTCCTCCAAATTACCCTGCAGATCGGTTATTGTTTTTGGGGCCGTTATCAGTTTTTTAAGGCTGCCGGTAAAACCCGGCTAATGGTTCAAATCTTATGTGCAATTGCCTTGTATGTGTTATTGATAGCGCTTACAGGAATGTTTATAGTGAAGCCATTCTTGAAGGCACTATGACTTTTCCCTGATTATGGATGCAATTGATCTTTGGGTTACTTAAGGTCACGCTCCAAGCCATCCCGCAACGGCAAATCCGGCATAGGTACCAAGGGCATTACCAAGCGAGCCAACCAATATGCCCGGCAGTAAAAGGTCCGGCCGGTTGAGACCTTCGCTACCGGCAATGGCCGTGGTAGTGCCGCCAATATTGGTGAGGGAAGCCATTCCGGCAAGGTCCCAGTCTGCTTTCAATATAGCAGTAATTCCAAAAAGGAAAATGCCATGCAACAATACGGCAAGCCCGGCAAAGGCAAGCAGGATACCTGCTTTTTCACCGGATTCCATCAACATCCCAACATCACAAAGCGTTCCGATGACACCGAGAAATATTAAGGTTAGAAACAATCCGATGGTATGAAGCCCTTTTATCTTTTTTACAAAAGGAAATTGTGCCAACACCAGTGCAATGGTCGTAAGTATCAATACTGAAGGGATTTTTGGGAAAAACTGTTGAATGGTGTTGGAAATAAAAATCACCATCAATCCGATGCCGGTCATGATACCCAATGAAGTGACAGAAATCTGTTGTTCTCCCATTTTGTGGAGGGTATTATCGATGTTGCTGATGCCTGTTCGCTTTGAAGGCCTGATTTTTTGTAGCCAACGTGGCAGCAATAATGCTACAATGATCCATGGTGTCCCAACCATATTGTCAACTACGGTGGTTGCTGCAAACAATTCACCGTCCTGCATAACTCCATATTCGAGCGCAACGGCATTGAAATTGATGCTGCCACCGATGTAGGTACCTGTGTACATCCCTGCAATAGCCGGTGCAAGTTGACCGATGCTTTTTTCCGGATGGATAACTGCATATGAAATAATGATTCCTGCCATAGTGGCCAACGCGCCGGCCAAAAAAAGCAGGAGCATAGGTGTACCGGCTTTGCGCAGGCTTTTCAGGTTTACTTCCAACTGCAGGATGAAAATACTGAGTGGAGTTAAATAGGTAAAAACACCATTATAGATTGGTTGGTCTGAAGCGCCCGATGGCAGCAGGCCAATGTTGGAAACAATAGCACATAAAAGGATAACCAGTATAGGGGAACCGGCAAGTTTGAAACCTTTGTACCGCGCAAGCCAAACAGATGCAACAATGAGAAGGCAAAGCATCCCGCCAACATAAAAAGGATTTTCATTCCACATTTGGTTTTCGCTTTTTGGTATAGACTTATTCGTGAAAATAGGGCATTAAGCCATCAGGCAGGTTAAAAAATCCACCACTCCGTTTTAATGCCGAGGTATTGCCCCCAACGCCTGCTGCCGCTTTGTGCTAAAAATGGTGAATACAGATTATCGGCAGCAAATTTGTTGTAATGTGCCACGCTATACACCAGTCGAAAATGAGGGCGGCTCCAAACACTTCGTTCACCATTGGGAACAATGGTAGGGGCAAGGGTAAGTTTCGACATTTGAGCAGCATCCTGTGTGCCATCTTTCCGCCAGGCAAAATCAAGTTCGTGCAATATATGCAGCCAGTTTTTCAAAAACCATGTTCCGCGCGCCCCAAACGCCCAATCCGTTTTTCTGTTGAAAAGCAAAGTCTTTCCAAAAAAATCCGGCGTCTTATTCAGGCTGTCGCTTGCACCCCTGCTTTTGGTGAAAATGCCATAACCATTTAATGAGTAAGCCTTGCTAAGGTTGAGCAAAAAAGTTTCAGTGAATGCAATGGAGTAGGCATTCCTGAATTTTTGTGTTTCAAGGTCGGGGCCGCCATAGGTGAGCCAGGTGCGGGAACTACCGCCATCTCCACCGTTAGCAATGCCTGCTCCATAGCGAATGCTTGCCGCGTTAAAAGAACCCGGTAGTTTTGTTTTAAGGGGCATTTGGTGTTTAACGCCAATTACCCAACCGTTATCTGCCGGATAGGATAAGGCAACCGAAGTGTCTTCATTGCTTGCATCGGCAAGGCGGTGGAACTCACCCAACAGTTTTACATAACCCCCATTTTTTGTGTTGATGGTGTGCTCCAGTATGCTTACGGTACGGTTGCGTAATGCAAGCACCGGTGTACCATTAATTATTACGTTGAAGAAATATGGGGGAACTGTACTATTGGTATCTACAGATTCTGTAAAGATTATGCCAAATTGTGTGTTTTTCTTTTTTATACCAAAGCCCTGCGATCCATGATCATCAAAATAAAAATGGTCTGCAATATGTATGTCATCTCCCCTCCAGAAACGGGCGCCTATCCAAACGCTCCAATCGCTGCCATTAATATTTTTTGCCTCAGCAAATAATTCAGGAATGGATGATGTAATGCCGGCAGAAGATCGGTTGGTAACATTTC
>JALOMX010000173.1 GCA_025455245.1 Chitinophagaceae bacterium | reverse complement strand
TATGTACTGCCAATACTTTCAGCTGCATGAATGGCTCCGGCATTAAAGCCATTTACACGAAATAGCAACGGTGCAGGATCCAAAGTCCCTATAAAGTTGTTTGCATTTGTGCCGATGTTTCCGGTAAGGCTCCATGAGGGTGTGGCTACGCCGCCGCTAACTTCAACCCATCCGGTTCCTGTTTTGAAATAGTTTGGCGAGTTGGTGGTAGTATTATACAACATTAATCCATTGGGTGGTGAGGGTATAGCATCCCTTTGTGCCGTGGTAAGCCTTGGTATAAGCAAACCTCCGTTTGTACCTTGAATATCCAATACTGAATTGTTATTGGGATTAAGCGCATTTGTTCCTATTGCAATTCTCCCTTCGGGTGTAATCACCATTTGCTTTGTAGCATTGGTAATAAAATATATCGGGTGGAGGTTGGTCGTACCGAGCAATAGTCCTGCCGTACTTGCAGTTCCCGTATGGATCATTGATAATCCGGAAATGGATACTCCTGCAATGGTACCGGCATTGTTGCTGTTGTTATGCGAAATAAACAGGGATTGGTTTACAGTGGTGCTTGATTTTATCTCGATTCCCGAGCTGCCTATACCATTAATATTATCAATGAGCAGCCCGGCAGCACTGCCTCCCCGAATATGCAGATTACTTAAGGGCGTGTTGGTGCCTATACCAACATTTTGGGCGCCGGCCTTAAACCCATTGCAGATAACCGTTGCAAGTATCAGTGCAGTTACACTGTGTACAATGCGAATACATTTTTTCATAACCAATTTTATTTTGAGTGAGGTTCAGCAGTATAAACCTGCTAATGATGTACAAATTGGTTATTGTTTTTTATTCAACGCGGCTTAATTGAGCGGATGGTATTTTTAATGATTGAAGACTATTCTTTCTTCAACAAGATTTTCAAAGTTGGGTAATTCGTTTAAGCAATTCCGCTCTGGCATTTCTGCTAAGAGGAATGCTTTTATCGTTCATAAGAATTGTATCTTCTTCTACTGCATGGATATGCATCAGGTTGGCAAGAAAACTCCGATGGACCCTGATGAAACCAAAGGTCGATAATTTTTGCTCTATAATAGCGAGATGTGAACTAACCGTATATGTTTGGTCTTTGGTTATGATTTGAGTATAATTGCTTTTAGCCTCTGCATATAATATTTGCTCCGGTTGCAATCGTACAAGCCTGTTTTTGTGTCTTACGAATAACTGCTGATGTATCAGGAAATTGTCAATCGGGTTTTCATTTTGTTCCCTTTTCTCTTCAAGGTACAATTGTTCAAATCTTGAAAAGGCAATTTCTATGGCGGCCTGCAAATCACGGTCATCAAAGGGTTTGATCACATAGCCATCAGGCTGAACGGATTTTGCTCTGTCAAGTGTTGTTTTATCGGCATAGGATGTTACAAACACAAATGGGGTTTTCTTAACTTTCATCAAATTTCCTGCGAGGCTGATTCCGTCGGGGCCATGCCCGAGATTGATATCCATCAACAAAAGGTCGGGCTTATGCTTTTCGTAAGCCGCCTCCACCTGAGAAGCATGCATCACAATTGCACAGGTTTCATAGCCAAGGTCTTCTATGACCATAGATATTTCCTGGGCTATTATGGGTTCATCTTCAACAATCATTATCTGAAGTGGCCGGTCCATTTGTTTTTATTTTAGGATATGTTTTTGTAATCAGGGATATAAATCACAATGAAAGTACCATTATGGCTTTCAATCTTCATGGAGGCATTTAGTTTCTGAATCAGGGTGGCGATCATTTTCATGCCAAACGATTTCTGGTTTTTCCACTTAAATCCCGGCGGCAATCCTACACCGTTGTCGAAAATATTCAGCCTCATACCAACGCCCATTTTCTCCGCTTTTATGCCTATGGCTCCATCCTCTCTTTCTGTGAACGCATATTTATAACTATTGGTGATCAGCTCATTTACAATGAGGCCTATGGGCACTGCAACTTCTACATCAAGCAAAATATCAGGGCATTCAATATGATACTGTATCTGCTTGCCTGAATCACGGAATGATTGCTGAATGGATTGCATCAATTCATGAATATAGGTTTTAAGGTTAATATCCGTGATGTTTTCCTGTTGATATAATTGCTGATGAATAAGTGCAATACTTTTTACCCTGTTCCTGCCTTCTCTTACCGCCTGCAAAGCATTGGGGTCATCAATATGTCTGCTTTGAAGGTTTAGAAGTCCTGATATAATCTGCAGGTTGTTCTTTACCCGGTGATGGATTTCATGCATCAACACTTCTTTTTCCTTCAACTGCTTCTCTATTATGGTTTTTTGCGCTGCTAATTGTTTGTTTTTCTTTCTGTTTTGATTCAGAGAAAAACCAATTACAATAGCAATAGATAAAAGGAAAAAAATGGTCAGCAATAGAAGGTTTCTGATTTTGCTGTTTTTAAGCATGGTTACTTCCTTTTCTATTACATTGTTTTGCAGTAATTCAATTTGTTGCTCTTTTTGTTCTGTTTCAAATAGTACATTCAGTTCGTTTAGCTGACGGATGTTTTCTTCATTCAGCAGGCTGTCCTTTAGTGCATCGGCTGTTTTGTATTGGTTAAATGCTTGCTGGTAATCTTCCCTTCCTGCATATATTCCTGCCAATTGAATGTGGAATTGCATGACCTGTTCCCTTCGCTGCATCTCACGGGCCTTTTCTAGTCCCATGTTTACAAATGCTATCGCTTTGTCTGTTTCTCCTTTGAGCCGATGATATCTGCCAAGGCCCTGATAAATGGAAAAAAATTCTTCATCATGACCGGAGGCGGGTAGCATGGAAAGGGCCTTCTCAAGGTGAACAACTGCTTTTTCTTCCTCACCAAGTCCTAATAAGGCAACACCCATATTTCCTGTGGCCGCAGTTATTTTGGTAACATCTTTCAGTTTTGTGGCCATTTCAAGTGTTTGCCCGGCATAGTGTAAGGCACTGTCATACTTTTTCAGATATTGGTAACAACTTCCAATATTGAGGTATGTGGCTACCAATCCAAGGCTGTCGCCAACCTCTTCTTTTATTTTCAATGATCTGTTAAGATAATCGAGCGCTTTTGCATAGTCCTTTTTTATCCTGTACAGCAATCCGATGTTGTTGTATGATTTACCCAAATACATTTTGTTGGGAAGGTTCATCCTCAACCTTGCAGCCGCAAGGTGGTAATCAAGCGCCGGTTGCAACAATCCGCGTGCATGGTACGCTGCTCCGATGTTTCCCAGTGCATTGGCCTCCATTATGGTATCATTGATGGTTTTGGCCACTGCAATGGTTTCGTTAAAATAGTAAAGGCTGCTGTCGAGTTTGTTGGAAAGATCAAGAATAATACCACCCGATTGAAGAAAATATCCTTGCCACAAAGCATTATTACCGTGCTTTGCTTCAGCTACTCCCTGATGCACATATTCCATGGCTACATCCGGCTTTTTGTCCATGTATTTAACCATGCTGTCGTACCATTGATTCATGAGAATGGTATCGGCGGTTTGCGCAAAAACTGCCGGAGACAGGATAAACAGGCAGTGGATTAATAGTAAAGTATGTCTATACTTTTTCACCGGATAAAAATAAGTATAAGCAAAACTTTACGGATGATTAATGTAGCGCTGACACTTTACTTGATTAATCGGATGTTATTTTGATTGGAGGACGGGTTTAAAGAAAATTTTAATGAGATCAGCAGCAATTTACATTGACTCCATTTTACACAAAAAGCCCCCATTCATCTTCAAAATCGTCCTTTTCGAATCCTGCCACCCATTCCCTGAAATACTCCCGGAAAAGCTCGATTTCAGACCTGAGCAGTTCAACATCCTGTATGTCTGCCACTTTACTTTCCCTAAGCATGTTGGTGTCCAGGAAAATGTCCTTTGCTGCCTTGCGAATGATGGCAGCATTTTCCATTCGGATGATGTATAAATCACCGGCTTCGGCGCCACTGATTTTTGCCGGGATGATCATTGAGTTGCCCCGCATTTCATCTCTGTGCCAGCGTATCATTCCAATGGGTAAAGAGAAGTCAAAGTCTTCCTCATCATTATCTTCGGTTGTTTCCTTTTTTTCTTCTTTATCATCCTCATCATCTTCTTCTACTTCTTCAGTATTTTCCGTAGAAAGATCCCATTTATCCCAAATGGCTTCGATCAGAAAATCGATTTCGCGCCATTTGTTATAAAGCTTTTCGGCCCGCTTATTTTTTAGTTCGTATTTCCATTCTTCCCCCTCTTCACCTTTCAGGTAAGGCCTGTCCCTTTCACCCCACTTTGGGATGGCCGAAATGGTGTGTTCATCTAATTTGGATAAAGGGGTTCTTGTGCCATTGGGTGCGATGATCTGAATTTCGGTATAAGCATCAGGGGAGGCGCCATGACGGATAAATATTTTCCCCCCTTTAAGAAAGGAAAAATCTTTAAATATCTCATCAGCCATGGATAATGTTTTTTCAGGGTCAGGCGAATAAAAGAACAGTCGGGCATCAAAATTATCCATAGAAATCTCGTTGCCGTCGAATTTGCCTACAGCATCGGGCTTTTCCCACCTTTCCATCAACCGGTCATTCAGTTCAAAAAAAGGTTCATCCTCTTCAAGCCCGTATCTGAATTCAATGATGATCGTATAGATAAATTCCTCTTCGCCCATGTTTATTTCTTTTTTACGATGAAGCCTATGGTATGTTTAAGTGTTGATGCTTAATAAAGCAATCATATGATCAATTATCAGCTTTTCTTATTTGAACAGCTAATGTAATCCAACTGATTTTAAATAAGGTTATTTTCCCTTTTGGTTATCACTGTTCAATTGTTTCGTTGTGGGCTTGATCGAATGTTATGCCTTCGTAAATATTTTTCAGGCTTATGGAAAAGTTCCATTCCAAAAAATGAATTATGGCTTCCGGGCCGTCGAAACTTTGGAAAGTGAACAGGGTCATTTCATTTGGCCGGTAAAACATTTCTACCTTGTAATCATCCTGACTGACCAAAAGGTAGTAACGTAATGATTTTATTTTTCGGTATTGTTCCCATTTACGGCTTCTGTCGTAGAGTTCGGTGCTGTTACTGAGAATTTCAATGATCAGGGTTGGGCTTGTAAGAAATTTATCTGCATGTTTATCATTTTCATTACAGGTTACCATTACATCGGGAAGGAAAAAAATTAATCCCTGGTTAATTCTTAATGGTGTGTCCGCTCCAAATGTACTGCATCCATTTTTCCTTGCAAGGGGGGCAATGGATGTTATGAGGTTGACAGCAATTTTGGAGTGATTAATACTTCCTCCTGCCATTGCAACCAAATCTCCGTTCCAATACTCAAACCGCTCGCCGTTTTGCCAGTTGAGGTTCAGGTATTCTTCCTCTGTATAGTACCGGTTATAAGAAATGGCC
>JALOMX010000172.1 GCA_025455245.1 Chitinophagaceae bacterium | reverse complement strand
AGAACTGGAAGCCAAATACCAGCAAAAAAAATGGGGCTTCAATTATTCGCTGGCACTTAGCCAAAACAGGGCCATTGATTATACCGGTTACTATGACGATTATGATAACGGAGGACAGATTACTGTACAATATGGAAACACCCCGATTGCGCTTTCTCCATCTGTTGTTCAGTTTTTTTCCATTGACTGGAGACCCGTAAAGGATGGAGAAGTAAGCCTGTTGAACAAATATGTAGGCAAACAATATCTCGACAATGCAGGATCAGAAAGCAGAACACTTGATCCATTTAATGCAAGCGATTTAAGATTAAGCTATCGGTTACCGCTGAGAACCTGGGTTCAAAAAGTACAATTGGTATTTCAGGTAAACAATATTTTCAATAGCCTTTATGAACCCAACGGTTATACTTTCAGTTACTTATCCGGAAATGAATTCATAACTGAAAACTTTTTCTACCCGATGGCAGGCACCAATATGATGGCTGCCATCAACATCCGGTTTTAACAGGGAACAACAAAAAAGCACAGATCAATTCATCATAAATGAATTAACCTGTGCTTTTTTTGATTGAAAATCCTTACCCGAATTTTGCCTGCCAGTCAAGCATACCGCCTTCAAGGTTGGCAACATTTTTAAACCCAACCATTTCAAGCATCATGCCGGCAACCATGCTTCGTTTGCCACTGCGGCAATAAACCACAAGCAGTTCATCCTTATCAAGGTCATCAAGCGGATCAAGTTGCATTGACTGAACAAGACCAAGGCGATGGTGAATCCCACCAATATTATACTCACGGCGCTCATCGTCTTCGCGCACATCAAGAAGATTTACCTTCTCACCGGCATCCATTTTCGCCTTTAGTTGCTCAACGGTCATTTGTATCATAAAATATTATTTTCAATGGAATTAAAAAATAGTCGGTTTACATCATTCATCAGCTTCGGGCTCATTTTCATTAATATCCAGCGAATCCTTTGTTTCCTCCCCATCATATCTTGGTTTGGGCATACCGCCTAACCATAAATCAATGCTTTGCCCTACCCTGATGCGGTTCATAATTTTTGCGCCATCCGGCAAACGGGTGGCAACCTGGGGATATTGTCTGTAAATATAGCCATTGGCAGTATCTTTTACATCGCTGTCGGCAATGATGGCGCCAATATTTAACCCCATTGTCTGAAGCATTATTCTCGCCTCGCTAAAAGTCATACCATAAAGATCGGGAACAGAACTTTCTTCTTCACCGAGGCCGCTACCCAGAACAAATGATATCGTGCTGCCCTGAAAAATCCGCGTTCCGGGCCGGATATCCTGCCCATTATAAAGCTGTTCCAGCACAGCATCCCGGGCTATATCAGGTTTACGCGTGGTATCACCCAATTTTAAGCCGAGCTGATCCATATACAAAAGAGCATTTCTAAAGGAAAAACCCACAAGATTAGGCATTTCAACTACCGGGGGCTGACTTTTATTAACTGTCAGAAAAATCAAACGATGCGATTTTACCAGTTGATCAGGGGCGGGCGATTGGCTGATAACCTGCAAAGGGGGGATCTCGGGTTTCCAGACAGAATCCTGGATTTCTACATTAAAACCCTTGTCCTCCAAAATTTGCACGGCTTCTTCATAAGATTTCCCTGCTACAGCCGGAACTTTCTCGTATTGATTATGCCGGGTGATAATTTTCAGGATGCTGAGAAATCCAAAAATGATGCCCAGAAAAAGGGCAATGGCAACCAGCAGGTTTACAAGAAAATGTTGACGGGTAATAAAACTAAACACGCTAAGTTTTTTGCAAATATGAATGATAAAGGGAATTGCAACATTAGAAAGGCGTTAAAACTATCGGGGAAATCATTAATGCCCTGACAGTGCAGCTTCAATCAGGCCTGTGTAAAAGTCTTTCAAATTCCACCCCAACGCCCTTACCTGCTGAGGAACCACACTTGCTGCACTCTGCCCCGGAACTGTGTTAATTTCAAGCATGTAGGGTTTGCCATCAGCTTCATTAAAAATAAAATCTATCCTGATTACGCCCCTGCAGTTAAAGGTCCTGTATATTTTTTTCGCAGTATCCCTTATTAATTCTGCTTTGTTTTCTTCAAGTTCTGCAGGCGTAATTTCCTTGCTTTTTCCGTGATATTTGGCTTCATAATCAAAAAAGTAATTCTCACTGATTACCTCTGTAAGGGGCAGTGTTATCACTTCATCCTTCAGGCGGCAAACACCCACCGTAAATTCTCTTCCTTCAATAAACTCTTCAACCAATACCTGTGTATCCTCCCTGAAAGCCTTTTCAAGTGCCGCAGGCAAACCTGCGATATCCGGCACTTTGCTCATCCCAATTGAACTTCCTCCGTTGGCAGGTTTAACAAATAAGGGAAAATTCAAACGTGAAGCAATATCCTGCACATCTATTGCCTCTCCTTTGTAAAAGTGCAAAGACCTTGAAACGGCAATTCCGGAGAAAGCAGCAACGGCAACGGTAAATCTTTTATTGAACGTAAGTGCTGAAACAGATGCATCGCAGGTGGTATATGGTATGCCAATCATATCGAAGTAACCCTGCAGTTTCCCATCTTCACCCGGAGTACCGTGAATACCAATCAAAACAGCGTCGAAATTGATTTTCTCGCTGCCCGAAACAATGGAAAAGTCATTTTTATCTACCGGGGAAAGGCTGCCATTTTCAGATACATGCCACCAACCGTCCTTTCTTATATCGATCGTATACACATCGAAGAGTTCCCTGTCAACATTGGCACTGATCGTTTTGGCGCTATTGTAGGATACTTCAGCTTCCCCACTATACCCGCCTGTAACAAATGCTATTTTCTTTTTAATCATGTAACCTGTTTTTTTAACGGCAAAGGTGAAGGAATACCTTCACCCTTGCAGGAAAACGTAATTAGTTTCCTGTTTATTACTTGTTTAATTATAACTGATTTTGTCCTTATTCTGCTTATCAGATATGAAGTTTGGCTTTTTTTGCCATCAGGTCATCCACGGTTTCCTGATACATTTCGTCGGGAACACAGCAATCAACCGGGCATACCGCAGCACATTGGGGCTCTTCATGAAAACCCTGACATTCGGTACACTTGTTAGGAACGATATAATACGTATCCATACTGATGGGCTCATTTTTCTGATCCGCATCCAATTCGGTACCATCCATTAATGTATAGGTACCTTTTACGGTAGTTCCATCGCTGATTGCCCACTCAACACCGCCTTCATAAATGGCGTTATTAGGACATTCGGGCTCGCACGCACCACAATTGATGCACTCTTCTGTTATTTTAATAGCCATAAAACATTCATTTTGATTCTTAAAATTACTTTTGCCATCAAATATATAATGAAGTAGTGAATTTACAAGAAAGGATATCGACACTTTGCACACTTGGTGAATATCTTAAGCAGAACCCTTCCGGGTGGTTGGCTGCAAAGCAAAATGCGTATATAAAAAACCCGTGGTTTATTCCTGCATTTGTGGAGTTATCTGTTGATAACATCATCCATCATTTTCTTCAGGAGAAGGCATTGGTTAGCCTCGCAAATGAATACGGGATACCCGCACAAAATGAGCAGCCGCTAACCGTTGGTATAACGATGGCGGGCAATATTCCGTTGGTGGGGTTTCACGATTTTCTAACCATATTTATGTCGGGCCACAGGCAGGTAATTAAACCCTCATCGAAGGATGATGTATTGATTACTTATATTGTTGACTATCTGAAGAAGTGCGATTCAAGAATTGAAAATCTTGTCCAATTCAGCGACAGGCTTAACGGTTGTGATGCCTTCATTGCAACCGGAAGTAATAATTCGGGAAGGTATTTTGAATACTATTTCGGGAAATACCCCCATATCATCAGAAGAAACAGGACCTCCGCAGCCATTCTCACCGGAAATGAAAGTCCGGAACAACTTGAAGCCTTATCCGATGATATCCTTCTCTATTTTGGGCTCGGTTGCCGCAATGTTTCTAAACTGTATGTACCCGAAAAGTACGATTTCCAACCCTTGCTTCGGGCTCTTGAAAGGTATAACTGGATGAAAGATCATGACAAATTCAGAAATAATTATGATTATCAGTTATCCCTGCTCATTTTAAATAATCGATTTTTTATGAGTACCCCGGCCACCATTCTGGTAGAAAGTACTGAACTGTTTTCTCCCATTTCGCAAATAAATTACGAGTATTACCATTTACCACCGGAAGACTTGTCAGAAAGGTTTTATGAACAGATCCAGTGCATTTGCGGAGCAGGAAACCTGGCTTTTGGGAAGGCACAACAACCCGGCCTGACTGATTACGCTGATGGTGTTGACACGATGGCCTTTGCTCTGGGTTTGAAAAAATGACAGATTAACACTAATTCCGGACTTCTGGCATTAAAATTGGTGTTAGGATTAAATACATACCCTGTTAATGGGCGGTTAAACAAAACACTCTTAACATGGTATTAAATAAACACTTTATTATTTGCAGGATCAAATTACGAAAACATTCGTTTAATTTTTTAAACCATGACAAGCGAAAAAGATATGAATAAGAAATCGATCTTGACAATGGTCGCAGTTAGCGCCATAACGGCCCTTGTAACAGCCTGGTCCTTCGGGCAACTTTCCGGAACCAATAAAGCAACCGAAGTATTTCAAAACAGCGGCAAGTTACCCGCCAACTATGCAAGTTTTAATCAAAACAAAGCCGGCAGTACACCCTATCCCATCGATTTTACTTCTGCAGCAACAGCAGCTACTCCTGCCGTGGTGCATATAAAAACCAAAATAAACGCCCGTACGGTTACCCAACAGATGCCGAGAAGCCCTTTCGCCGATTTGTTTGGAGATGAATTTTTTGGCGACATGTTTGGTGGTGGCGGACAGCGTCAGATGCGTATACCTGAACAACGCGCAAGTGGTTCCGGTGTAATCATGACCAATGACGGCTACATAGTAACCAATAATCACGTTATTGAAAATGCCGATGAAATCAATGTAACCCTGCCCAATAAAAAATCCTATAAGGCCGAATTAATTGGCGCAGACCCAAGTAGCGACCTTGCGGTTCTCAAGATCAACGGCGAAAAGATGCCTTTTCTGGTTTGGGGAAACAGTGATGAAGTGAGACTTGGTCAATGGGTGCTCGCCATCGGGTATCCTTGGAGCCTTGATGTTACCGTAACCGCAGGTATTGTAAGTGCCAAAGCCCGCTCTTTAGGCCTTAACAGACAAAAAAGTCAATCTCCGATTGAATCATTTATTCAAACAGATGCTGCGGTTAACCAGGGCAACAGTGGTGGCGCATTGGTAGATACCGAAGGCCGGCTGATAGGAATCAACTCTGCCATAGCTTCACAAACCGGGTCTTATGCCGGGTACAGCTATGCCATACCGGTAAATATTGTCCGT
>JALOMX010000171.1 GCA_025455245.1 Chitinophagaceae bacterium | reverse complement strand
GTTGTAATTGAAAAACCCTACGCTAAAAAATCTTTACGATCCAACTATTATAACAAGTGGAGGTCTTACTGTTAGTCCAAATTCATCAAGCTCATCTTCTGTCGGTCCATTAGGATTATCCAAAGGATCTGATGTGAGCTTTTGTGTGGAAACAGGCATACTGTTAACCCGATCCATAATTGCTTTGCGCTTTGCCATTATATTTAATAATTCGGCAGGCACGTCAGCTTGAGTTCTATAATAGAACAGTTGAAGATTCAATTTGTTTAACCTTCTTGCACTTCTATCTGCAAGTCTGTATCTTACGGTTACATTATTTCTTGCTCCATTAAACAACCTCCAGCCCAAAACCCCATTCTCTACACTTGACTTTAAATCCACTACACCGGAGAATTTGTTCACCCTTAATTTTCCGCCTGTAATAATTGTTGCAGCCTCTTCATCGTCAATATCATTTGCAAGACTAGCCGGCAAATTTTGTCTTGTATTGTACAGCGGCTGTGCGATTTGTCCGAAATTGGTATTAAGACCCCTGATGTTGTAAATACCATCCATATAGTCGATTCCGGAAATCACAATTCTTACACTGTCCTTTAATTTACCTTCTTCGTTTACATAGAAAATTTTAAAAGCCTGTCCCTGTAAACTATTTTCAAGATTAATTACACCTGTATTCCTGTCTATGGCCAAACCTGCAGGAATTGCAACAAAATGACCTGCAAAAGATGGTTTAGAAACCGGAGTAATTATATTTTCACTGCTTTGTGTTTTGGTAAAGAAAACATCAGAACCGTAGGAGAGACTCAAGACCGAAGAATTTTTTGAACGGTCATGAGCATCCTTCAGAAGTAAGGCCTCGTCGGATGACTTGCTACAAGCCACCCCGAGAGTTACAACCCACATAGCTATCAGGATTTTTCCTATTCGCATATCCGAACTTTTATATTAGTTGCCACAGTACAACCTTTTGTAACCGGTAAAATCAAAATTTTTTTTATTTTTTGTAAAAAAAAGTGATTCAGACCTAAAAAATCTATTTTTGCCAAAGCAAAATATGTGCCGATAGCTGTATAAAATTTTATCGCCATATTCAAATTTTAAACATTTCCACATTGAATTTCAATTATTTAGGTAATTGAGTGTGTTTTTTAGATAACTTTCAATAATTATCACCATTTGGTTAATAAAAAATAATTGGGCTCTGAAAAAAATTTTGAGAAAAAAATATTTTTTTGAGGGAAAAAATTAAAAGCGGATGGAAATTGAGCAAATCCATCCGCTTTTCTTTGGTTAAAATTCGTTCCGGAACAGCCGGGTTTTAACAAAGTCCTAAAAACTGACTGTTTCGGGTGTCATTTTCCATTCAAAATACTTCCTGTTGTTGTGGTAACAAATATCCTGAATTACTTTTCCTACCCACTCAAGGTCATTTGGCAATTCCCCATTTTCAATTTCTTCCCCAAACAGGTTACATAGGATTCTGCGGAAATATTCATGCCGGGGAAATGATAAAAAGCTCCTTGAATCGGTGAGCATTCCGATAAAGCGGCTCAAAAGCCCCATGTTACTCAGTGTATTGATTTGTTTGATCATGCCGTCCTTTTGGTCAAGAAACCACCAGGCACTGCCCCATTGGATTTTACCCTGCACAGATCCATCATTAAAGTTTCCGATCATGGTAGCCATAAGCTCATTGTCCGCAGGGTTCAAATTGTAAAGAACAGTTTTGGCAAGCCGGTTGTTGCTGTCGAGCTTGTCAAGAAATTTTGCCAATGCCCTTGCCTGTGAAAAATCTCCGATGGAATCCCAGCCCGTATCAGGTCCAAGGGTCTGCATCATCCGGGTATTATTATTCCGGAGCGCCCCCAGGTGATATTGCTGAATCCAGCCCTTTTCCCAGTCCCATTCAGCAAAATGCAGCAACATTGCAGATTTGAATTTTCGTTGCTCGGTATCATTCAAAGGACGGCCCCCATGTATCTTATTAAATATGGAATCGATTTCCAATCCGGTAAAATCCTCTGCATAAATTTCCTCAAGGCCATGATCGCTTACCGTGCAGCCAAGACCGGCAAAAAAATCATGCCGGTTTTGAAGTGCATACAAAAAGTCATCAAAAGAGGATATTGCAATATCCGTGACCCTTTCAAGCCTGGCAACATAATTTATAAAAGTTTCGGGGTTGGATACATTCATAGCATTATCGGGCCTGAATGCCGGCAAAATCGGAATTTCAAATCCGTCTTCCCTCATTTGTATATGGTATTCAAGGCTGTCCAGAGGATCATCCGTTGTGCAAACGAGCGCTACGTTCATTTTCCTGAGGAGGTTTCGAACAGAATATTCGGGGGAGGAAATTTTTTCATTACATGCCTCATATACCCTGCGCGCCGATGCGGGGCTCAGCAGTTCGTGAATATCAAAGTACCGTTGAAGTTCCAAATGCGTCCAATGGTACAGGGGATTCCGTAAGGTATACGGAACCGTCGCCGCCCATTTCTGAAATTTTTCCCAATCAGACTTATCTCCGGTGCAATAACTTTCTTCAATACCCTGGGTGCGCATGGCACGCCACTTGTAATGGTCGCCATAGAGCCATGCCTGTGTAATGTTTTCAAAAATTTTATCCTCGGCCATTTGTTGGGGCGGAAGATGACAATGGTAATCGATTACAGGCATACCGGCAGCGTATTCATGAAACAATCGCTGCGATGTGCGGTTGGTCAAAAGAAAATCTTCATTTAAAAACGGTTTCATATGCCATGCTTAAATTAGTTCTGTGATTGGTTCCATTTTTCTATTCCTGTTTTCTGAGAAAGCACCCTTTTCAAGTAAAAGTTCAAGCTGATCACTTACAGTATCCAAGAATCCGGGGAGAGCCTCAAGATCAACTTTCCAATAATCTACTTTTGAAAAAACGGCACGCACCAGTTTACGGGGCTCTTTGTTTTCTCTCCATTCTGATGAAACTATTTCTGCATCATCGTCCTGTAAATAATAATTATTCCCATTCAGGGCTCCGGCATACCGGCCATCTTCACACTGCTTTACCCTGAGCAATAACAAATATGCAGCTATTCCTGTTGCAATATGAACCGGAGGCTTTGAGGCGTGTTTATAATGGTTGACCAGAACCGGAAGCACCCGCATTTTAACCTTAGAAGTGTACTGTGCTGCTATGCTTAACCATTTATGTTCAAGAAAGGGATTTCGAAAACGATCGAATACACTCGCGGCAAAAGTGCAGGCTTCCTGATAAGCGATTTTTTCGGAAACGATAGCAGGAGCAATCTCATCAATCGCCATGCGGGTAATAAACCTCCCCATTGCCTCATCGTGCATAGCATCGCCCACTGTTTCAAACCCTGAGAGAAATGCATAGGCACAGCTCAAAGTATGTGTTCCGTTAAGCAGGCGCAGCTTCAACTCACGGAATTTTTCAAGATCGTCCGTTAAAACAACGCCTTCATCTGCCTGTGAAAAGGATAATATTTTCTTTACTTCCGGTGAGGTACACTCAATAGCCCACAACCTGAATACTTCCGACATAATCAGGAGATCATCCTTGTATCCAAGCTTTTCTTCTGCTTCGGCAAGGTCATTCCCGGTTAATTTTCCAGGAACGATCCTGTCTACGAGTGAATTGCAGAAAAAATTGTTTGATGTTATCCACGATACAAATGCTTCACTGCAATTATTTTCCCTTGCAAGTGCCACTACTATATCACGAAGTTTGGTGGCATTGTCAGGAATCAGTTCTGTCGGAATGATAACGAATCCGCTATCTGCACTACCTCCGGATGATTTAAACCTTTCCCATAAAAAGGCAAGCAGTTTCCCGGGAAAAGAACGGGGCGGATGAGCATCGATCCTGTCGCCGCTGAGAAAACTGATGCCGACTTCAGTAGTATTCGAAATGATAACTTTCAACCCGGGATCAGCAGCGCATGCAAGAACATCGCTCCAATCCGTATTGGCAGCCAAAACCCTGCTTACCGAACTGTTTACGATCATTTTATCAACCTGCTTACCATTTTCTACACCACGAATTACATGTGTGTACAGTCCATCCTGTATAGTAAATGCATCGGTGCCTCCCGATGAAGTAGATTTGACAATCACGATCCTGCCATTGAAAATGCCTGAACGGTTGGCCTTATCAATAAAATAATCGGGCAAACCCCTGAGCAAAACGCCTGTTCCAAACTGCAGAACCTTTTCAGGTAATGAAAAGATATTTTCCTCGGGGTATTCTATACCCTTTTTATGTTCAAGATTATTTAATGTATTTCGGGATAATATTTGCATAAAATATTATTTATTTATCATGGTACAGGCTGTTTAGAACGTTCCAACAACCATTTGGCAAGGTCTTCGGCTGCTTTATAGTTTTCAAATGCTGAGGGTAACCTTCTTCCATCTACATATTCATTATAAAGCCATGGATCTCCAACGGCAAAAACGGTACCCTTTCCATAGCGGGTTATGCTCATCAGCACATTACCATCCTTTTGAACAACCGGTTTGGCAGGCGCTGAAAGATCAATCCCGCATATTTCTTTCAAAAACATTTTTTGTGTTGTTTTGAAAACCGGGTTGCTTTTTCCGGGAAGGACTTCACCCGTTGGGTAATGATCATTTTTTACCATATTAATGTTCAGGTTATTGAACCGGAACGAGAATTTTGAAGCAAGTTTATTGAAATGCTCAAGGTCGCAATTGGAGCTGTCATTAGCCATCATCAGCAATACACCACCCGCTTTTACCCAATCTGCAATGATCTCTGCATCGGAATCGGTCATATAATTGGGATGGGGGTTATCCTTCCTGTGGTCAGGGTCCACTATTATGTAAACCGAAGCCATGGCAAGCTTTTCACGGGTTGGGGCATCGTCAAGCGTACTCAATTCAGCACCATACTTGCGGAAAATATGACCCAAAAAATGAAATCCCGGATGGTTTCTTTCATCCCATACATAGTGCCAATAACCCGACTTTCCTGTAATGTCTTTGCGTATCTCACTGTTATAATATCTGTCGAGCATAACCGTTTTTCCTTTGGCCTGATTCTGGGTTGATAACAAATCCATTTCGCCGGCAGCAAGTAAAAATGCACCAAGCCCTTTAGGGTCATTTACAATGACAGGCTCACTCATGTAGTATTCAAAACTTCCATCACGGTAAGGCTTTCCTCCAAGCCCGCTTACCTTCACGGTTCCGTGAAGATTGGTCTGTCCTTTCTCTTCCTTCACAAACTGATTCTGGATTCCTTTCCAGGCCCTTTTAGCAATGGCAATTTTATTAGCCGGTAAATACCCAAGCCTTACCCCTTTGGCAGTAGCATATACATACTGACAAGAAGCGGATGCTTCAAAATAGTTTTTTTCCTTACCGGGACCATTGTAATTCATCACATCATACCAAAGGCCGGTCTTTGGATCCTGCTGTTTTTCAATCGCATCAATAAGCCTGTTCAGGATTCCAATA
>JALOMX010000170.1 GCA_025455245.1 Chitinophagaceae bacterium | reverse complement strand
AATATCAGCGAGTTTATTGATTATACCCTTAGTTACAATGGTAATTTCAATAACGCCGTTAACTCCTTCAACCCAAGCCTCGATAACAAGTTTTATTCGCACACTGTATCGGCCAAGGTAAACCTGCTCACCAAAAATGGCTGGTTTGTATTGAACGATTTGAGTAATCAGATTTTCTCCGGTCTCTCAGATGGTTTCAACCAAAACTTCTGGTTGTGGAATGTAAGCGCGGGCAAGAAGTTCCTCGAAAAACAGCGTGGCGAATTGAAGTTGAGCGTGTTTGACCTGTTGAAACAAAACCAAAGTGTTACCCGTACGGTGGATGCGCTTTATATCGAAGATGTTCAAACGGTCGTTCTGCAACAATACTTTATGCTTACATTTACTTATACACTGCGCAATTTTGGCAAGCCATCTTCCAATGGGCGTGGCGGAATGAGCGGAAATTCCGATTTTCGCGGACGTTAAAGCATAAAAAATACCCCTTTGGGCGAACAGGAACTAGTTGAACTATTGAAATCGGGTGATGAGGCAGCCTTTAAATATATGGTTACCTCGTGGCAGGATATGGTATATAACACCGCGTTGGGGTTGGTGCAGAATGAAATGGATGCAGAGGATGTGGCGCAGGATGTTTTTGTAAAAGCGTGGGAGTCAATTGAAGGTTTTAAAGGAGAATCGAAACTCAGTACATGGCTTTACAGGATCACGGTAACCAAGAGCCTGGATTTTTTAAGAAGCAAAAAGCGAAAAAAGCGTTTTGCATATGTTCAGAGTCTTTTTGGATTGAATGATGAACTCGTGGTGGATCCCCCGGATTTTGTCCATCCGGGTGTGGTTTCGGAGAAAAAGCAGATGTCTGTAGCTCTTTTTAAAGCGTTGAATACTTTGCCTGAGCAGCAAAAGGCTGCGTTTGTACTAAGCAGGATAGAGGGATTGAACCATAAGGAGGTGAGCGATGTGATGGGAACCACCGTTCCTGCCGTGGAGTCGCTCTTGCAAAGGGCTAAATTAAACCTCCGGAAAAAATTGGAGAGTTCATACCGAAAAGATGAATAAGATTAAACGTCATATTATTGAATAAATGCGCCCGGTTAAATTGCAGAAACATGAAATACAATCATAAACATATGAATAAGGATGCTGAACGTTGGGCTGATGATGCCCTTAACAGCCTTGACGGGATGTCCCGGGCTACCGCCAATCCTTTCCTTTACACTAAAATTGTAGCACGAATTGAAGCAAATGCAGGTGGATGGGAAAATGCAGCCCGCCTGATTAGCCGCCCCGCTTTTGCGTTGGCAAGCCTCGCCATTTTTCTTGTTATCAATATTGCAGTGATTGTTAAGGGTCAGCAAAAGGCTGAAAACGAGCTTGCACAAAAACTGAATTCAGAACAAATGCTTGCCTCTGAATTTATGAATACCCAGAATTACCAGTTAGTAGAAATAAACGACTAAGCATGTTGGCCCGCAGTAATAATCGAACACTCCTGTTAATCATTATGGTTCTGTTGGTTACCAATGGTATTATGCTTTACCTGCTTAACCGGACCGAGAAAAAGGCACCCGAACCTGAACTCACCCGTTCCCAAAGAACCATAAAAATGGTTCAGACAGAATTGGGCTTAGACTCAACACAGGTTCTGCAGTATATAGCATTAAGGGGTATGCGCGATTCTTTGTTAAAACCTGTTCAGGCTGAAATGCGGGAAAACAAAATGGCCATTATGGCACTGCTCAATAAACCCGAAGTGGATTCCGTTGCACTTGCATCATCCGCTCAAAAAGTGGGTAATAATCAGGCTCAGATCGAAATGGAATATTTCTATCATTTCAGAAGGATGGCACAAATGCTGAACCCTGATCAGTTACCGAAATTCGATTCATTAATGTACCGGATGGTTAACAGGTCAACAGGTCAGGATAATCAAAATAAACCCACCGAAAAGAATCAGAAATAACGCTGCTTCCGGCAATATATTCTTGTTGCCCTCTATTACCGTTATCGGTCAGGCCCCAATATCTTCTTCCGAAGTTCTTCCGGATAGTACCTTCAGGATTTCTTTATTATTTCTTTTTACCTCAGGGCTTTTTTTGGCTATCCATAAGTTTTCCCTCGCAAATTTTGCAGCCTGATCAAGGTCTATAATGGGCAGCGGGTAGTCATTACCCAAATGAAATTTTATTGCCTTTTGTTCGAGTTGTGTCAATAGCCATGGTGTATGAATGAATGGGGTTGGAACAGGGGATAATTCCGGTATCCATTTCCTGATAAAAGATCCCTGTGGATCATGATCGGTTGATTGTTTTACAGGATTATAAATGCGGATGGTGTTGATACCGGTTACCCCTGCCTGCATTTGAAATTGCGGATAATGGATACCGGGTTCATAATCGAGGAAATATCGGGCAAGGTGATGCACCCCGGATTGCCAGGGCTGCCACAAGTGATGGGTTAAAAAACTGACAAGCATGGCGCGCATTCTGAAATTCAGGTAACCTGTTTCATTCAGGCAACGCATACAGGCATCTATCAACGGGAAGCCTGTTTTGCCCCCGGCCCATGCTGCAATTTTTTCCGGGTCTTCCACTTTTTTTAAAACATGGAAACCGTCATTTACATCCCTGAATTCTATAGCCGGGTTTGTTTCCAGCTTTTGCACAAAATGACTGTGCCACCTTACCCGATCGAGAAATGAATGAAGGGGTCTTTTATTTCCTGTGATCAGTTGTTCCTTCTTTTTTGTTTCGTTGAATACCTGCCTGAGCGAAATGCACCCATAGGCGAGATAGGGTGATAGCCTGCTGCAACCCGTTCTTGAAGATTCCGGTTTACTGATATTCCTTTGGTAGTTGACATATCTTTCCGATAAAAAACTTTGCAGGTATTGCATTCCTTTACTGCTTCCACCCGGCTGAAATTTAGCGTTCGTTTCAGGCAGTTTTCCATATAAATCAGACCATTTTTCAACTTTGATATTGCAATCGGGTTGTTTCACAAAGGTCATTTGCATCAGGTCGAAATCTGCCTGAGGCATCTGCATATATTCATACCATTTTTCAGCCCAATGGTTTCGGTTTTTCAGTCCTCTGATAATTCCCTTGTCGCTGAATTCATGCCAGTGAATACCCATTTTTTTAAACCAACGGCCCACGGCTTTATCACGCTGAAAACTGAGGTCGTTGCCGGTTTCCTGATGGCTGAAAACTGTTTTGATGTTAAAAACCTCATGCAAATATGAAAAAACGTTCAGGGCTTCTTCCTTCATCACCAGGATGCTGTTTCCGTTTGGCAGCCTGGTATTGAGGTCATGAATGCTTTGCCAGACAAACCTTGCGTGCCGGATGTCGTAATCGGCAGCATTCATCAGGGCGGGTTCAAAAATATAAATGATCAGCGTTGGCAAACCGGCTCCGGCAGCAGCTTTCAGGGGCATGTGGTCGGTTAGCCTGAGGTCTCTTTTCAGCCAGACTATATTTATCAAAATTCTTTTTGATTGAAACAACCATGTGAAGCGATTGGTTGAATAAGCTGTAAAAACTAAAGGTATAACTTTGACTGATGAAGGTTTTGATTTTGGGACAGGGAATTGCAGGTACCTGGCTGAGTTATTGGCTACACCATTCCGGTGTTGATGTAACGGTGATTGACCGTGTGGTGCACAATTCTTCTTCGCGGGTGGCAAGCGGGGTCATTAATCCGGTAACAGGGAGGCAGGTTGTAACCACCTGGCAGGCTGAAAAACTGATTCCATTTGCAGAGGAATCATATAATCGAATAGGGCAGGAGACAGGTAAACAAATCATTCATCATTGCGGCATCATGGCTTTCCCGCCATCCGAACAAATGATGCTTGCTTACCGGCATAAAATTGAAACGGGTTCTCCATTTGTTCACCCATTGGAAAATGCTTCATCGTTTGAAGATTATTTCAGGATCGCCTTCGGCGGGGTTCATATCAGGCCGGCATTTTGGATTGATCTTCAAACACTGTTATCCGCATGGCGGGATTACCTGATAAGTAAAGAGAAAATAGTGAATGAAGCCTTTGATGAGTCATTGCTTGAAGTTACAGACAAGGGTGTGGTTTATAAAAACATGCAGGCCGATTATATTTTTTACTGTAACGGCATCCATGCATCCGTCTCAAAATTCTGGAAAGGCCTTCCCTTTAGTTTCAATAAGGGAGAAGCACTGATTGTAAAAATTCCCGGCCTTCCACATGGTCAGATATACAAGTTTGGAATCAGTACATTGGTACCCTGGTATAATAATACCTGGTGGGCAGGCAGCAGTTATGATAATCATTTTCAGGATGAATTGCCCACACAAGGATTCCGGCAAAAAATGGAGGTTTTTCTCAGCCAAACAATCAAATTGCCTGTTGAAATCCTGGATCAAATAGCGGCTATAAGACCGGCTTCCGTTGAGCGAAGGCCTTTTGCGGGTTTGCATCCCCGTTTCCCGAGGGTGGGAATACTTGGAGGCCTTGGAACCAAAGGTGTCTCACTTGCTCCATGGCTCGGGAGTTTGATCTGTGATCAGGTTTGCCATGGAACACCCCCGGACGCAGAGGTTAATGTAAACCGCTTCCGTCGGGCTTTTGATCCATGATAACATTTTGCCTTTTAATAACGGTGAAATAATACTTTTGACGCTCATTTGTCAAAAAATTAATTCTGCAAAAATGAAAATACGCGGCACTGAGCCACATTACGCAATCCCATTGCGTTATCGTAAAATGGAAAACCTGCACATTGTATTCTGGCTGTTCAAAGATCTTGCGTGGTGCCTTGAATGGGAAATTATCGGGATGACAATGATTGCTCCTACGTTCATAATTTCATTGGTAATTCTCTGGCGTACAAGAAGGATCGTTGCAGAACTTTGTCATAATGCGGCTATCAGCATATGGATTGCCGCCAACAGCTATTGGATGTGTACCGAGTTTTTTGGAATTGATGAAGTGATTGTGTATAAAGAGTGGACGATGAAACATCTCGCCGTCATTCCTTTTGTCATAGGGTTGTTATTTGTTGGTTATTATTATTTATACTATCAATGGGTCCATCGCAGGCATTCGCCGGTTCTTACCGAAACAGGCATAGAAGAGGCCGATGGTGATACAATGGTACCCGTTGGATAAAAAAATGGTGGGTATGGTAGAATATGCCTTTGTGAATTCAGCATTGGTAAAAAAAGAAAATGCAGTATTGCCGGTAAATGATCTTGCTTTTTTACGTGGTTATGGTGTTTTTGATTTTTTCCTTGTTGATGATGGTAAGCCCAGGTTTTTTGAAAATCATTGGCAGCGCCTGAATCATTCTGCAAATGTTCTACATCTTTCAGTTCCTTTTGAAAAAGATGAACTGCTTGACATTACGCAGGTGCGCGTATTACCCTTTCAGGCGGCAACAGCCCTGATGGCTATGCCATGGGTTCAAAAGTCAACAGTGTGGTAACATTGCAAGCCCTTGCACCCTTGCCTGATACTTTATTACAACCCGGCATCAAACTGATGCCCTATGAATATGCAAGGCCGCTTGCAACCGTAAAATCCATTGACTATCTCATCGGGATAATGATGTTGCCTGTTGCAAAACAGCAGGGCTATGATGAACTGCTTTACGTGAAGGATGGGTTTGTAACTGAATGCCCAAGAAGCAATGTATTTGCCGTAACAAACGGCGGAGTACTTGTAACCCCGAAGGCCGGTGTGTTATTTGGCATTACCCGCGGTCGTATCCTTGGTCATGCACAAAAAATAATGACAGTAGAAGAAAGGCCCGTTCAGCTAACGGAAATGCTCGATGCCCAAGAGGTATTCATTTCCAGCACTACCAAAGGTATCTGGCCTGTTGGAAGTATTAATAACCATAAAATCGGTAGCGGCAATCCCGGACCGGTTGCAGGTGAACTTTATAAAATGTTGCTGAACGACTTTAACGATTGATCAGGTATTCATTTTTTTTGAGGTTAAGTCAAGAACCCGAATTTGCCTGAAAGATTGGTGTGTTCATTCCTGTTCATTCAAATTAAATCACCTTCATTTCCTTTATCAGATGCCCTGCGCCGGCATATTTATCTATGATAAATAAAACATATCTGATATCAACCATTATGTTCCTGCAAATGCTTTCATCGTAATTCAGGTCGCTCATGGTACCTTCC
>JALOMX010000169.1 GCA_025455245.1 Chitinophagaceae bacterium | reverse complement strand
CCAAATTTTGCCTTGATTTTTTTGTAACTTTACTAAGCTTCTCAATCAGATCTTTTACATATAAACCTAAGGCTATGAAACGGTCATTTTACAGCGCCGCTACCCATTTAGGTGCAGGCGCTTACTTAATTATTTTTCTTTTTTCATTTCCATTAAAAGCGCAAAATGTGTCCTGCAATAGCAATGCAATACCCATTGGAGGAACTAATAGCACAGCATTGGGTTGGGAAGCCTTAAAATTCAACAATGCCCTTGGTGGTACAGGTGTGGGATTCAATGCATTACGAACCAATTCTATCGGAGAAAAAAATTCGGCCTTTGGATATAAGGCACTTCAAGTAAATACTATTGGTAAAATGAATACTGCAATAGGATCGTCGGCACTCAATTCAAACACTGATGGATCTTATAATACTGCAATTGGTGCAGATGCTCTTTTTGCAAATATCAATGGTGGTTATAACACAGCTGTCGGATATCTTGCGCTTAAAAACAATGTAGGCGGAACATCCAATTCTGCGTTTGGAGTCAATTCCCTCTTCTCTAACACCTCGGGAAAAGAAAACACAGCAAATGGAGTTTTTGCACTTTATTCAAATACCCTCGGGAATAACAATACGGCAACCGGTTTTAGAGCCTTGACTTTAAATACTTCCGGGCACCGAAACACAGCTACAGGAGGAGATGCCTTATATAGCAATACCACAGGATTCGACAACACGGCCAATGGAATCAAGGCACTTGAACTAAATACAACAGGATTTTCAAATACCGCGATGGGTGCGGAGGCACTTCGTTCAAACACTAACGGCTGTGCCAATACAGCAACCGGAATAGCATCTCTTGCCCTTAACATTTCGGGAAAACAAAACACAGCAAACGGTGCTTTTGCCCTCAGGTCCAACACCTCAGGGTCAGAAAATACCGCAACAGGGGCATATTCACTTTGGACGAATTCAATAGGTAACCGTAATACATCGAACGGCATTTTATCGCTATTCTCAAACACATCCGGATCTAATAACTCAGCCAATGGATACGAAGCCCTTTATGGCAACACAACAGGCAATAATAATACTGCAGTAGGTTATGGTGCCATCTTATCAAATACAACGGGAAAATCCAATACCGCCTTAGGCTGGGGTGCACTTGCATTTAATATCAATGGGAATTATAATGTTGCCTTAGGAGATTCATCCGGTTTTAATGCTACAGGCAGTTCGAATATATTCATTGGCCATCAGGCGGGAGCAGATGAAACCGGATCCAATAAGTTGTATATCGGGAATGGCTCAAAAAATACCCTCATATTCGGTAATCTGGCGACCCGGCAGATTTTGCTTGGAGATGCCAACCCTACCGACTACACTTTTAAAGGCACACGTACTCTTAATTTAATTGGTGGCCTGCTTGCCGACAGCGTACGCGTGGCCCTAAGTGGTAATTGGTCCGATTATGTATTTAATGATAACTACAGGCTTATGCCTCTCAGTGAACTCCAAAACTTTATCAGAAAAAATAAGCATCTGCCCGGAATACCCTCAGCAAAAGAGGTTAATCAGGAAGGCATTGAACTTGGGGAAATGAATGCAAAACTGCTTGAGAAAATTGAAGAAATGACCTTGTACATAATTGAACTTGAAAGTAGGGTTCAAAGAATTGAAGATAAAAGGTCCAAAAGAAGGCTTTGAGAGCATTTTCGCATACCCAAACATTAAGATTATTTGAAACCTATAAGGACAACCTTCGTTTTCGAAATTCAGCTATTGGCTAAACTTCAACATTAACATCCGCTTCCCAATTACATCTCCAAGCCATTCCTTTACTTTGCACCCAATTCATGTACTCCATTTTTCTAAAAGATTTCAGGCAGTTTTTCAGCGGACTTTCCGGCTACCTCAGCATCGGGTTATTCCTGCTGCTGATGGGGTTATTCCTGTTTATTTTTCCTGAAACTTCCATTTTCGACTATGGCTATGCCACCCTCGATAAGCTTTTTGAACTGGCACCCTGGATACTACTGATGCTTGTACCCGCCATCACCATGCGCAGCCTGAGCGACGAATTTCGTACGGGCACCTGGGAACTGCTGCGAACAAGGCCTGTAACCATCGGGCAAATTGTGTTGGGAAAGTTTCTTGCCGCGTTTACAGTGGCGTTGCTTTCATTGGCGCCTTCGCTCATTTATATTGTTACCATTTGGGCGCTCAGCCTGAACCAAAGTATTGATTCCGGCGGTATTGCAGGTGCCTACATCGGTTTGGTAATGTTGGTGGGTGTTTTTGCCGCTATCGGCATTTTTTGCTCCTCGCTTACCAACAATCCCATTATTGGTTTTCTGGCAGGGTCATTTGTTTGCTTTCTGGTGTACATCGGTTTTCAAAGCGTGAGCGCCATTCCTGCATTTTCTGGCGGTGCAGATTACTGGATACAGCAATTAGGCATTCAAAGCCATTACCAGAGTATGAGCCGTGGCGTAGTTGAATGGCCCAACCTGGTGTACTTCGCAGGCGTGTCCGGTATTTTTTTAATAGCCACCCAAAACAACCTGCGTAAAAAATGAGGCTAAATATATTCAAGGGAAAATACGGTTGGGCCATTTTCGGGCTGATGGCTGCCGGGTTGTACGGCCTCAGCACATTTATTCCGGGCCGGCTTGACCTTACGGCTGATCGTCGCTACACCATCAGCGAGCCGGTAAAAAAAATGCTGCGCAACCTGTCGGAACCGGTCAGCATTACGGTGCTGCTTGAAGGCGACAACCTGCCCGCGGGCTTTAAAAAACTGCGCGCATCCACCGAAGATATGCTGCGCACTTACCGCGACCTGAGCAAAGGAAAATTAAGCTACCGCTTTCTGGAACCTGAGGCTTTTATGGCCGACAGCAGCATTGGCGGACTTTCGGATACTTTGAAAAGCCAATGGCTGCAGGCCAATGCCATCAAGCAAAATGAAGTGACAAAGGCCGGCACTTCCGCAAGTTTTGTGTATCCGCTTGGGTTGGTAGAAGTGGGCAACTATTCGGCTACCATCAATTTTTTACAGGGTCAGGGACAAAAAGGATTCCTCAATCCCGATGCCGATGTTTTCCAGAAAGAGATCATCAACAAAGCCGAGGCGCAGATGGAATACCGGTTTGCATCGGCTATTGCCGACCTTACAAGGACACGGCTTCCGCGCATCGCCTATGCAGTAGGGCATGGAGAACCTACCGGACCCGAAACCTATGATCTAAGCCAGACCCTGCAATCAAAATACGATTTTTACCTGCTCGACCTGCCAGATCAACCCTACATTTCGGACAGCATTGATTTGGTAATGGTAGTAAAACCTTCCCTGAATTTTTCGGATACCGATAAACTGAAACTTGATCAGTACATCATGCGCGGAGGTAAAGTGATGTTCCTTTTGGATGCGCTCCATGCCGATATGGACAGCCTTATTCGCAGCGGAAGCGATTTTACAGCCTATGCCCGCGATCTAAACCTTGACGACCTGCTTTTCCGATATGGGGCGCGCATCAATCCCAATCTTGTGCAGGACAGACAAAGCGATATGCTGCCTCAAACGGTTGGCAATATTGGCGGTCAGCCTCAGATTGAGTTACTTCCATGGCCATATTTCCCCTTGCTGTACGGAGCCGATAATCACCCTGTGAGCAAAAACCTCGATGCTGTGGTCATGCAGTTTCCCAACAGTGTAGATACGGTAAAGGCAGATGGCATTTCCAAAAACATTTTGCTGGCAAGCAGCAATACCTCGAGGCTTGTGGGCACACCGGTAATTGTAACGGTGGATATTGCAAAACTTATTGAAAACGCATCAGCATTCAAGGATGCTCATATTCCCATTGCCGTATTGCTCGAGGGTAATTTTAAAAGCCTGTATGCACGCAGGATCGCAGGCGAACTGCTTGCTTCTCAGCAGGCAAGCGGCCAAAGCTATTTACCTGAGGCAACAAGGGCCGGAAAAATACTTATTACAGGAGATGGCGATTGGGTGCTCAACGGGGTTAGTCGCAACGGCATGCTTCCTATGGGCGCCAATCCTTTTACCCAATACACATTTGCAAACCGCGATTTTTTACTCAACGCTATTGATTATATGACCGATGAAACCGGCATAATGGCTACGCGTAACAAAGAATATGTGATGCGCCTGCTTGATCCCAAAAAATTGGAAAAAGAAGCCGACATGTGGAAATGGCTGAACATTGGGGCACCGGTGTTTCTGTTGCTGCTTACAGCATCCATCGGACAATTTTTGCGAAAGAAAAGGTATGCCCACTGATGCTTATCTTTGCACGTCTTTTATAAAAAAGTACATTATCTGACTATATATGACCGCCACTCAAATTGCCTACCTCACCTTTGGTGGGGTAATTTTATTAGCACTCATTTTTGACCTTGGTTTATTATCGAAAAAAAACAAGGCCATCTCTATCAAAACAGCCGGAAAACAAACACTGTTTTGGGTTGGGCTCTCCTTTGTTTTTGCCATTTTCCTTTGGTTCGAGCAAACACCCAACGTTTCCCTGAAATACCTCACTGCCTATCTGATGGAGTGGAGCCTGAGCATTGACAATATATTTGTTTTCATCCTTATATTTTCATTCTTCAAAGTATCCGAAACCGATGCAGGCCGTGCCCTGCTTATCGGCATATTGCTTGCCATTGTTTTCAGGATTTTGTTTATAGCATTGGGTATCGAACTCATCAACCGCTTCCATTGGCTTTTGTACATCTTCGGAGCCTTTCTTGTGTATACCGGTATTAAATTGTTTGCAAAAAATGAAGAAGAAAGCGAATTCAATCCAAACGACAGCAAGATTTATAAAGGATTCACCAAGCTGTTCCGCTTAACGGAAATTGATCCGAATGGAAGGTATTATGTAAAAAATAACGGCAAAGTGTTTTTCACCAAACTGGCAGTGGTAGTAGTAATGCTCGCTGCCACTGATATTGTTTTTGCCCTTGACAGTATTCCTACAGTGGTTTCGATTGTACGCGACGACCCACGTATCCCTTTCAGCGAAAGCGATATACTCGTTATTTATTCATCCAACATATTCGCCGTTTTGGGGCTTCGTTCCTTGTTCTTTTTGCTGAAAGGCGCTGTGAATAAATTCTCGTATCTGCAGCAAGGTATTGCCGTTGTATTGGTTTTTATCGGGGTAAAAATGCTGATCGAATTCTTTCATATCAAAATTCCGATTACCATTTCTCTGAGCGTTATTGTTCTTTGTCTCGGAATTTCAATAGCTTATTCAATGTACAGGGCCAAACACGCCCCTGTTCAGGAAATTCCCATTGAGGATGAAAATGAGTCATAACCTATGGCTGTTACCACCGCAGAAATATCAGAAGCCCTTCAATTGGCTGCGGCCTATCCTCCGGTATCGTTAACCTATGCTGTTACCGACAGCAGACAGATAACTTTTCCGGCGGAAACACTTTTTGTTGCCCTGAAAACCGATAAACGCGACGGGCACCTGTATATCCCACAGGCATACGAAAAAGGTGTCCGGTTTTTTCT
>JALOMX010000168.1 GCA_025455245.1 Chitinophagaceae bacterium | reverse complement strand
CGAATGACATTTGAGCATATTGCAAAGCATTACGACCAGATGCTGATTAAGTGGAAAGAAGATCCGCGGCTGCGGGAACAGGAATGGGGCCATTTTCGCGACCTGAAAGCCAATATTCAAATTGATGATGAACGTAATAAGTTCGGTACTTTTTATTACAGAATTAAAGACGGTGAATCTTGTGCAGATGTTTACGACAGGGTTAGCGATTTTATGCACAGTATGTACCGCGATTTTGAAAAGAAGGACTTTCCGCCCAATGTTATAATAGTAACACATGGTATGACGTTGCGCCTATTCCTGATGCGGTGGTTCAGATGGACTATTGAAGAATTTGAAACCTTGCGCAATCCAAAGAACGGTGATATTATAGTGATGGAACAAAACAGCGCCACAAAAAAATACACCCTCGTTACGGAGATGAAGCGCAAAAAAATACATGCAGAGGATTGTTATCCATGGTCAATTGTGCAACCACCCGGTGAAATGAAATTCATTTGATTTACTTCATTTGTTTGATCCATTCTTTTATCAAAGCAATGCCTTCGGCGTGAAGCTGTTCACGGCCTATTTCGGGCATGGCAATACCCGGGTCATTGGTTTGCATCCTGTACAACAGAATGGATGCATCGGGCTTGCCGGGAACAATATCAAACCGTCTTCCACCCGAACCCCTGCCTGCGGCTACCGGTGTTTTCATAATGCCCAATGCGGTGGTATTGGTTTCCTGTGCATGTAAAAACAATCCGCTTGTACCGGCTGCCCCATCCGGACGATGACAATGTCCGCAATTAATATCAAGGTAAGCCCTTGCCCTGTCATTCAGCGAAATGTTTTTATCCTGCCAATGGGCATTGGCAGCTATGTTGGAATCGGGCATACCGGTTAGCATTCCTTTCTGCTGCCAGTATTTGAGTTGATTCATTTCTCCTTCTTCATACGAATAAGAACTATTCAGGTGCCTTGCCGCTATACCAATAGGTACTACTTCGTTGCCCTTCATGTGGCAGCCTTTGCATTGATTTTTATTGGGAACCAGGTAATTTGCTTCAATCTTTCTGCCCTTTTCGTCAATGTAGCTGATATTCTTATTCTCACCGGCAGGGTCATAAACAGCATCCGTTTGTTCATCATTCCAAATAAACGGCCATGTTTGCCAACCCGTTTCATCTTTATACATCAATCGGGTTTCGAGAATACGCCTTCCTTTTTTGGGATCCCGGAAATCATTTGGGTAGAAAAAATTTTTGATCAGGTATGTTCCTGCCGGCAGATCAAATTCTTCTGTCGGGTGAAACATTGCCTTTGTTCCTTCGGGGAGTTTAATAAATCTTTGTTTCTCTGCATAATTACTGAATAAGGGAGTATGCAGACCATAAGGGATTACACCTTGCACCGGATTCAAGTATTGAAGGTTACCGGAAAAAAATCCGTATTGCGATAGCTTTTCAAGGGGTTTGGACGCAGGTGCTACCTTTTTGTTTTGAAAGCTTCCCAAACCTGCCAAGGCAAATAGCACAGGTATAATCGTCTTCATCATTAGCGGGAAATATTTTTTAGTTGAACCGGTTGAACTACCGTGCCGTTGCAGTTGAATGGTGCGGCATCGCGCGAGATGCCTTTGAAACCATTGGCTGCTTTCAGGTTGGCTACAGATTGATTGCTGTTGTTTACAATGCAGATTTTTCCGGGGTTTTGTTCATCCACAATTCCATCATACAATATGTGGGGAACATCTTTGCCAAATCGTAATTTAAACCGGAACATTTTTCCCATTCTTCCTTTTGATGTTGCACGAACCCTTGGCCGTTCATATTGATTATGATGTATAAAGATCTCAGTAGGATAGGCATAATAGGTGCTGTCCTTAATCGGGTTTTCGGTCATGTAGTAACTGATAATGGCTGTACCTGCCGAAATGTTATTGGTTATTTTATTTTCATAAACCTCCACATTATTCGCAGCAAGCAACATTACACCTGTACCCTGTGGTACTTTTGCCACGATGTTTCCTTTGGGTGCAAAATTGATATGGTTGTTGTCGCGAATGGTATTTTTAAAAACCCTGGTATGTCCTCCTTTCTTTTTTATAAGATCGGGTAAATCGAAGACAAGTAATCCGCCGGTATTGTTCCAGGTTTCATTTTCATACACATCGGCATGGCTTGTATTTTCAATTTCAATGCCGGCCACATTTTCCCATGCTTTGCTGTTGCGCACAATTACATAATTGCTCTGCCCTACGTAAATGCCTGCATCGCTTGCACCCCTTGCCTCGCAGTATTCAATCAATACATTATCGCATTGTACCGGATATAGTCCATAGCCGCCATTATTTTTATCCGGCCCGTTGGTCCATTCGGCCCGCACCCTTCTGAATACGATACCGTCCACGTGTTGTGTTTTCACGGCATCGCCTTTTGTATTTTGAACGGAGAAGTCTTCGAGTACAATGCTTTTACCATTGGTAATCTTTACCCCTTCGGCACCGCTAAGCTGACCGGAAAAGTTTAGGATGGTTTTATCCATGCCTGCACCTTTAATCGTTACATTGTTCAGGCCATCAAGCCAAAGCGATGCATCTAATTGAAAGGTTCCTTCAGGCAGGGAAATGGTGCTGCTGCTTTCTGCTTCCACAAAAAGGCGTTGCAATTGCTTTTGTTTGTCAGGCTGTGCCATGCAAACTAATGAGAGCATGGCCATCAGCAGAAGGATGGCATTTTTCATATGGCGTAAGAAAAAAGTAAATAAAATTACAATTCTCCGCCTTCAATAGGAAATAAAGTCGTTGGATATTTTCAGATATTACGGAAGATTCTATTCACCATAGTACATTACATCCACCCCAATGGCATAACCATAAATTTTTCCCGAGGGTAATGTGTACAAACGAATTTTGTTACAAGCCCTGCCCAAATTGGTTTTTTGCCAGCTTGCACCGCCATCATAGGTTACATAGCCACTGTTCATGGTACCTACATAACCATGTTCGGGTGTAAGAAAGCCTATGCCAAACTCCCTTGCCTGTGCATCTTCCACAAGGTTAATTTCAGTCCATGTTTTTCCGCCATCGGTTGTTTTGGCAATGCGTTGTTGTGTTGCCGCAGGATCAGGGTTGTACGATTGAATGGTTACATAGCCAACCTGCCTCGTGGGGAAGGATACTTTCCAGGTGGTTTCATATGGCCGGGTGCTTTGAAAGACCTTTTCCCAGGTTTTGCCTCCATCTTTTGTCATCAGGATGAGCGCATTGGATTGTGCAATATTTTCATCCGATGCAGCGCATGCAATACCTTCTTTGGTGTTAAACATTTTGATATCGAAGAGCATCGTACAATCTTTATTCATGCTCCACGATTCCCAGGTGTTGCCGCCATCATGCGATACCATCATATTGGCAGGGCTTCCTACACGGCCTACTGCATATATATGATATTTATAGTCAATGTTTCCATGATTGATGTATTGCTCCCTGACGATGTCTATGGCACACAGGCCTTTTACATAAGGACCTTTATATGAAACCGGTTTCCAGCTTTTACCGCCGTCGGTAGTTTTGTACAATGGAATGGTATCGGTAACATTCGGAAAGTAGTCAGTACCTACCGTTCCGGCAAACCCTGTCAAACTATCAGTAAAAGCAATGCACCGAAAAAAACTACCTTTTTGCTCTAACTGTTTTTCCCATGTTGCACCTCCATCATTGGTATGGTAAATTTTTCCATAACCATTTACATACCATCCCTGCTTTTCGTTTACAAAACAAATGTCGTCTTGTTTGCCGGGGTAAGGATCGGTGGTCAATTTTTTCCAGCCGGCTTCAACCTTGTTTGGTAATGCTGTAACATTGGCCGTTTGCCCGTTGAAATTTTGTGCAACTGCTGCCTGTAAAAAAAGCAGTGCCGAAGCTACGGCGGCACATGCTGTTTTAATTTTCTTTTTCATACCTGAAGATGGTGTGGATTGGTTTACATGAAGTGTGGGTTCAGTGAAAAGTGTATGACGAGGTGTGTGGGTGAATAGCTTATTCGATGGAAATTGAATCAAAAAAATCTTTGGTTATTTTGGAATCGGCCCTGCCTCCGCGATTGGTATGCATGATGTTGATGCTCTTTACCCCTTCAACCAAAATAAGGGCCGTAATGATGTTTGTTTTTCCTTCACTGTTTTGTCTTTCTATTTCTATCTGCATCGCATCATACCCGTTTATATTTTTCATGGTACGGCTTATTTCTTTGGCTTCATTGCCCATTTGAGCCATTAGCCCTTTTGCAGCCTCATCCCAGAATTCGGGTTGCATGCTTGCTTCGAGCAGGGTTCCTGCATCCAATCCATTGGCTTTTTGTAGGTCGGTAACAGCGGCAATAAAGTTGGCAGTGCTGTCCGATAGTTTTAAAATATACAATTCAGCGGCTTCGTTTCCGGATTTGCTCGGTGTTGAGGGGAAAGCAATCTTTACCTTTTCGGTAAGTTTTATTTCCTGAGGCTGACCCTGTGCCATGGATGCAAATCCATATCCCAAAAGGATGCTCAAAAGCAATGTAATAATAACTGATTTCATGGTTGAAAGAATGATGTGTGATTTAATATTGTTTTTTTGATAATGTAAAATTGCAGGACATTATTTAATGCTTTGTGGTGAATTACGTCATTGCCTGAAATGAATGACAAACGATTGAAAATTTGGATGATGTAATCCGGCTAAACACCCATTAATTCTTTGAACCTGACGGATTGCCGCTGACTGATGTCAATCTTCATACCATTGGTCATGGTTATGCGTAACGTATTGTTGTGCCATGGTTCAATTTCCTGTACAAAAGCAGTATTAATGATGTGCTGCCTGCTTGCCCTGAAGAAATGACTTTCCGGTAGGCGCTCTTCCATATAGTTGAGCGAACGGTGCAGCATTGGTTTCTTATTTGCAAAAAATACTTTTACATAATTGCCGGCGCTTTCCAGCAATATGATATCGGACAACAAGACAAAAAAACATTGTTCGCCATCCTTTATAAAAATCCGTTTGTTAATGGGCAGTATCTCGGGCTTTTGCGATGTTTGTTCAATGGTTTTCTTTACCTTTTTTATTGCCTCATCCAGCCGGCTTTCATTCACCGGTTTCAGCAAATAATCCAAAGCATTTACTTCAAAGGCCTTTATGGCAAACTGATCAAATGCTGTTACAAATATTACCTGCGGAGATTCATCGAGCATTGATAGCAATTCAAAACCATTCTTCTCCGGCATGCTGATATCGAGAAATATAAGATCAGGTTGGTGTTCCTTTATTTTTTCAATGGCCGTTTGCCAATCCTGTGCCGTTTGTACCACTTCTATATCGGGATGCTTTTCAAGCATGTGCTTCAATTCTGCAATGGCAAGGTATTCATCATCAATCAACAGGCTGCGGATGGTCATCATTGTGGAATTTTGAGTGTTATCCCGATTTTCAATGGTCAGAACAGCTTTTCCATTATAAAGTTCTTCAAGCCTGCGGCGAATTTGCATCAAGCCGATTCCAACCCTTTCACCGGGTGCGTACACCCCTGTATTCTTCATTGTTATGATCAATGTTTTTTCATCGAGGGTGCCTTCCATTATTATTTCTCCGGGCTTCGATGATTGACTGATGCCATGCTTTACCGCATTTTCTGCAAGGGTAAGTAAAACAGCAGGAGGTATTACGGCAGACTGTATGGAAAGGGGTACGTTGTAATAAACCTGAAGGCGCTCGCCAAAACGCAATATTTCAAGCTCAAGGTATTTTTTTACTTCGGACAGTTCTTCCTGCAAAGAAATTTCCTGTTCCTTGTTGTATTGAAGGGTAAACCGCAGCAGTTCACTCAGTTTTACAATGGCATCGCGGCTTACTTCGGGGTTAATGGAAACCAGCGCCTTGATGCTGTTGAGGGCATTGAATAAAAAATGCGGGTTCAACTGCGTTTTCAGCAATTCCAGTTCGGCGGTTTTGGCATTGGTTTCCATTTGCAGTTTTTCCTGTTCCATGGCATGGTTGCGCTGCAATAAATGATACAGGAAATAAATAATGATCCAAACCACCACATACCGCGACCAGTTGTACACCTGCCCAACGAAGTCAATAAGTCTTATTTTGGAAATGATATCGGAGGGTTGGAACAAAATTGTGATTCCAAACCCGGATAAAGTTATAATCAACGAAAGAATAAGTGTGGACAGCAAGGCAAACAACCAGATGTGCTTGTGGTTTTTTTGGAAATACCCGATACGAATCAGAAATATCCGGTAGGCATGCGTTACCAACAGCCCGATCAATGCACTGATTCCAAACTGCGTCAAAAACTCCCATCTGAATTTTCCAAAAATGAAAAAGGTGTAATTGCTGAGTTCAATCAAAACCATTCCAAGCCAACCCACGGTTTGGCAAAGCCAGTATGTAGTGCGCTTATTCATCATAGAACCGCTAAAATAGTTATAAGAAAAACCCCTGAAGCCGGCACCTTACATGAATGATTGAATGGAGTGATGGGTGCAGTTTGGATTGTAATGGGGTACCCGGTCATTTAACATGTACCGGGTTAATTTAATCAAAGGCAGGTTTGCATTAAATTATTGCTTTGAGGTATGATTTCATCAACAGTTGAACCTTCCTTTTCAAATAAATGTACAATAGCGAAAAATAATTCCTCTTAAAAAAAGATGATACATGGTTAACGGATCAGCTGCTATTGTTTGTTTAATCTAAACGAATCGAAATATGCCTTTTTCAATTTCTCATCGGCCTTACCGCTACGGTTGGTATGCCCAATGTTAATGCTGTACACGTTGTCAATTACAATCCAGACGGTAAGAGTGTTGTTCCCTGTTTTTTCCGGCACCGGTCTTTCAAGGGTTAATTCAAGTACATCATGATTACCGATTTTTTTCATTTCTTTATTAATCAATCG
>JALOMX010000167.1 GCA_025455245.1 Chitinophagaceae bacterium | reverse complement strand
GGTGGTTTTTTTCTCGCACTCAGTTATTTTGGAACCGATCAAAGCCAGGTGGGTCGTTACCTTACGGCAAAAAATATGCGCGACAGCCGATTGGGCTTGTTGATGAACGGCATAGTGAAAATCCCCATGCAGTTTTTTATCCTAATGGTTGGAGTACTTGTTTTCGCATTCTACCAATACACAAAGGCTCCTGTATTTTTTAATGAGACCGCCAAGGCGCAGGCCATGAAAACAGAGGCTGCACCAAGGTTGATGGATATTGAACAAGCATTTAATGAAAGATCTCAATTGCAGGAATTATTGTATAAAAAAGTGAAGGAAGAGCCATTGCTGAAGGATTCTATTGAAAACAACGCGCAGGCAATGGCTTCGCTCAGAAAGGAATATGCAGGAGTGGTAAAGAGCAGCCTTCCCGGTGCCGAAAATGAGGATACCAATTACATATTTCTGTATTTCGTAATGCATAATCTGCCAAAAGGCGTTGTAGGGCTATTGATAGCAGTCATTATTATGGCGGCATGGGGCAGTATTGCCGCTGCCCTGAATTCCCTTTCTTCAAGTTCGGTTGTGGATCTGCATTGCATGTTTTCAAAGCGTACTTTGTCCGAACAAATGAAGTATCGGCTGAGTTGGCAGTACACCCTTGGCTGGGGATTGTTTTGTATTGCAGTAGCCATGTTTGCCACCAACATGGGTAGTTTGATTGAGGCTGTCAATGTGTTGGGCTCATTGTTTTATGGGGTAATTCTTGGGATATTCCTTGTTGCATTTTTGGCAAAATCTGTTAAGGGAAATGCTGTTTTTTGGGCAGCGGTAGTTTCAGAATTAATGGTTATTACGGTTTACAATATGGAGGTTGTTTCTTTTCTCTGGCTCAACCTGATTGGGGCGGTTGGAGTATGGCTGCTAGCGGTCATAATTCAAACGATAACCCTTAACAGAAGCACATTTTCATAGCTTCTGTGGAAAAGTAATCAAGTGGTTATACGTCCAATTGTTAATTTTGTACGTATAATATTTTATTATGAATACGAAGCTCACTTTATCCATTCCAAAGCGTGAAGTTGACTTTGCAAAAAGAATTGCTAAAAAGCGAGGAAAGTCGGTTTCAAAGATGGTGGAAGATTATTTTTCCGAATTGAAAAGGGTGGAAGAAGAAGCAAAAAAAGTTAATGATCCATTGATAAACGATCTTGCCGGGATCATTTCAACGGGAAGCGATGATATTATGGCGGACATATTTGGGAAAAAAAGGAGATTATGAAGCGTGTTTTTTTGGATGCAAACGTGGTGGTGGATTTTATCGATGCTTCTTCAAGATTTCATACCTCAACAGTAGAAATGATTAAGATTTTGAGGAAGAAGGAAATTGAATTATTTATTTCACCAACCACGTTTGTAATTGTTAATCATCTTCTTTATAAATTTTTAAAAAACCGGGCATTAGCAAACCAAAAATTAATATCGTTGTCAGATTTTTTTAAATATGCAAATACAGATCAATTGGTAATGGACAAGGTTGTTTCATCCGGATTTGATGATCTTGAAGATGCCTTACAGTACTTTTCGGCAAAATCTGTAAATGCCAACTTTATAATTACCCACAATAACAAGGATTTCCCTTTAAATGATAAAACGGTTTTGAATTTTCATTATTTGCTTGGAATGCTGAAATATAAGGATTGAAAATTTTTGTGTTAAAATATTCCTTGATATTTAAATTTAATACTATCCAAATCATTCAATCGTTGAATAAAAAATCTATCTGAAACTATGTTCTACTTTTTACAAGCCATAACCAACGAAGCCTCACAGGCTGCAATAGAAGCATCTAAAGTTGCAGGCGAAGGTGACAGTGTAAGCCTTTGGGGATTGCTTTGGAAAGGCGGGCCATTGATGATACCCCTGGCAATCCTTTTTGCCGCTACCATTTTCTTTTTTATAGAACGATTGCTTGCCATTCAAAAGGCAGGTAAGCTCGAGAATAATTTTATGAACATCATTCGTGATCATATCATGAATGGAAATCTTACAGCTGCCCGCTCCTATGCTAAAAATACAGACCATCCTGTTGCAAGGATTGTCGATAAGGGCATTCAACGAATCGGCAAGCCCATCGAAGCCATTGAACGAAGCATGGAAAATGTTGGCAGGCTTGAACTGTATAATCTCGAACGCAACATTAATATTTTAAGCATGATTGCAGGAATGGCGCCTATGTTTGGTTTTTTGGGTACCATTATCGGTATGGTGCAAATGTTTTATGAAATCAATACATCCGGCAAATTTGAACTGAATACCATTGCCGGCGGTATTTATGTAAAAATGATAACATCCGCAACCGGGCTTATTATTGGTTTGATAGCTTATCTCTTGTACAATTATCTGAATACACAGGTAGACAAAACGGCCAATAAAATGGAAGTAGCTAGCGCTGACTTTTTGGATCTGTTACAGGAACCGCATCCATAATGTTGAAAATTACAAATCAAAAAATTCCAAATCCCAAAGCTTAAGAAGAATGGATAAATGGTATTTCGAAAGACCCTTTTTGGAATTTGGAACCAGTCTGCCGACAAACAAGATTTCATTATTTGAAATCTGCCCATTTGGAATTTGGAATTTGACTATTTGGAATTTGGAATTTGGAATTTGACTATTTGGAATTTGGAATTTGACTATTTGGAATTTGATTTATGAATATACGCCGCAAACTAAAAGCACATGCTGAGGTACATACAGGAGCATTGAATGATATTTTATTCATCCTCCTGTTGTTCTTCCTTATTGTCAGCACGCTTGCCAATCCAAATGTGGTAAAGGTTGACAATCCAAGGGGGAAAAATGATACCAAAGTGAAACAGTCAGTCGTCATCAGCATCGACAAAAACAGGCAGATGTATTTGCAGCAAAAACCTATTGTAACAGATAGTCTTGAAAGTGAATTGCGCAAATTATTTGCCAATAGAACAGATACCCCTGTTATTGCCTTAAATGTGGATACAGCCGCCTATTATGGAGATTTTTTTAAAGCGCTTAATGTGGGTAAGCGCCTGAAGGCAAAAGTCGTAGCCAATATTGCAGGAGAATAGACCTTATTGTTTTGTACCCGAAGATGATTTCTTCCATTCATCAGGTTCCACTACTTTGGGTTTTACAGACTGTCCGCTTTTTTTTGCTTCATACAAAGGCAATACCTCCGGCATCATTTTTTCCAACTGAGTAATTCTGTTTTCTTCAGCAGGATGTGTACTGAGCCATTCGGGTGGTTTTTGTCCGCTGCCTGCAGTTGCCATTCGCCTCCAAAGGGGAATGGATTCGCGGGGGTCATAGCCGGCCAATGCAGCGTAAATCAATCCCAGTTTATCGGCTTCAAGTTCATTGGACCGGCTAAAGGGCAGCATTACCCCAACCTGACTGCCAACTCCATATGCACTCATAAAAAGGCTTTGGGTTTCGGCGGGTTTATTCAGCAATGCTACCGATAGTGCAACGCCGCCCAATTGCTGCATAAGCCCCTGACTCATCCTTTCCCGGCCGTGTTCTGCAATGGCGTGTGCTACTTCATGACCCATTACCACTGCAAGTGCATCTTCATTTTGCGTTACAGGAAGAAGGCCGGTGTACACCGCAATCTTTCCCCCGGGCATACACCAAGCGTTCACGGTTTTTTCATCGATAAGCATATATTCCCATTCAAAACTTCCAAGATGTTGCTGCAGGCCTTTTGCAGTGTAATATTCAGTAATGGCCTGTGCAATTCTTGATCCTACCCGTGTAACCATTGCTGCATTTGCATTTGTTGCCGGCGAAATGATCTTACTTGTCTGTTTTACTTTTTTATATTCGTCTGCAGCAAGTTGGTTTACGGTTCCGCTATCTACAAGGGTTAATTGTTTCCTGCCTGTAAGGGGATTAACCGAGCAGGCAATAGCAACCATGCAAATCCCCAGAAAAGTAAATTTTCCGTATGTCAATTTATGTTTCTTCATAATCTGATTATTAGGTTATTAATAATTCTTCCTTGTAACGTCTGAATTTCTTTTCTATTTTCTGATGATATTGATAATGCCAACCGGCGGGGAAAATTCCTGATTTTCCTCAGGACGGTTGTAAATGCGCACGACTACATCCATACCCCTGACTACTTTTCCAAATGCTGCATATCCAAGGGTGTCGCCTTCTTTCCGGTAGCCTGCATCGAAGGATGGATTATCGCCTATGCAAATAAAGAATTCGGTGGTTGCGCTTCCTGCCTCAAGCCTTGCCATACTTACGGTTCCGTGGGTATGTGTAAGTCCTGTTATGGATGTGGGCTCGTGAGGAATGCCTGGAATGGAATCCCTGCTTTTTTCTGTCTTATAAATTCCTCCCTGAATCAATTCGGCAGCGTTGGCTCCGGTTGGCTGATTATCTGTACTGAGTATTCTGTAAAACGAACTGTTTTTATACAATCCGGCATCCACAAAGCCTAAAAACGCCTTAACCGTTTTCGGAGCCTTTTCCGGAAAAAGTTGAACTTCAATTTCCCCTGAAGGCGTTTTGATGATAACATGATCAGGGCTTTTTCCCCCACAGGATACTAAGAAAATAAACAAACCGGATATAGATAACCCGTAAAGGATGCTCTTCATGCAGCAAAAATATTCGAAGTAGCGTTTGGGTAAAGAATTTTAGCGCATATTTGTCATCCTGTTCGGGACTGTTAGCTCAGTTGGTTTAGAGCGCTGCTTTGACAGAGCAGAGGTCGACGGTTCGAGCCCGCCACAGTCCACCACAAATCAGGGTTATCAACCTCTTTGGCATGGATGTAAAAATTGATCCCACATGGAAGGAAGTATTGCAGCCTGTATTTGAACAGCCTTTTTTTCAAAGTGTGGTTTTGCACCTGAAAACAGAAAAGGCAACGGGTAAAGTAATTTATCCTCCCGGTTCTCTGTTATTTAATGCTTTTAACAAAACACCCTTTCCAGAAGTTAAAGTTGTGATCCTTGGACAAGACCCCTATCATGGACAAGGTCAGGCAATGGGGTTGTCATTTTCTGTGCCGCGCGGTATAAAACCGCCCCCATCACTTGTTAACATATTTAAAGAATTGCAGGTCGATATCGGGTTAAAAATTCCGTCTCATGGCGATCTTACTCAATGGGCAGAACAAGGCGTATTGCTCTTAAATGCAGCACTTACCGTTCGCGCCAATGAGCCAAACAGTCATGCACAGATTGGATGGCATGAGTTTACAGACCATGTTATTCAAACTTTAAGTGAAAAACGATCCGGTCTTGTTTTCATGCTTTGGGGGCGTTTTGCACATGATAAAAGTCCGCTGATTGACGAAACAAGGCATTGTATTTTAAAAGCGGCCCACCCAAGCCCGTATAGTGCGGATAAAGGGTTTTTCGGTTGCCGGCATTTTAGTAAAGCAAATCAGTATCTCGTTTCCAATGGTCAAACTCCTGTGGATTGGCACCTTGATTGATGTAGAAAAATGAAAATTTTTAAAGAAATATTTGGCAGGATCTGGGCTGTTTGGGGGCTGATTGTTTTTGTGCCGACC
>JALOMX010000166.1 GCA_025455245.1 Chitinophagaceae bacterium | reverse complement strand
ATGTCAACCCAAAATCATCCTACAATTCTTTTTACTTAAGGATTATTAACGGATATTGAAAATTTTATAGTGCAATAGCGCAACACGTTGTTATTAAGCAGAAACCTACCATTCTGTAGAATTCACTTTGTGTAATTTATTAATGTGTTTTGAAACGATTTGTTTCAACTGATGTTCGTCGTCCTGTCGAGGTTATGCAACGGATGCTGAACCGGATAGTAAGGATTGCCCCTCAGAAAATCGCCCAAAAACCGGAGTGCCTGCATGTAAATTAGAAACTGTCCTGAATACACAAAAAGGTCAAGCTCATTTTGGGTGAGTATAGCACCCATTTCTGAAAGATATCCTTCGGCAAGGGCTTCAAAATATTCAAACCTTATGCAGATGTTTTCATAATCGGTTGATTCCTCATTGAGCGGACACAGGTAGGATCGGCACATATCGCCAACATCGCTGATGTAATATCCGGGCATTACCGTGTCAAGGTCAATAACGGCCATACCTTTGTGCTGCCTGTCAAAAAGGCAATTACTGATCTTGGTATCGTGGTGAATCACCCTTTTGGGAATGGTTGTTCCTGATGCTATTTTTTCCCATGTACTTTCAATGGCAGCATAAGTTTGCAGTTCATTTATCTCTTTCCGGCAAAGTTTCAAAGTGTCATTATCGGCCAAGTTGAGGGCCTGAAGATATTGTTGTACCCTGAATCCAAGATTGTGAAAATCGGGAAGTGTGATGCGGAGGGTGTCAACAGGAAAATCTTTTAAGCAGGCAGAAAACCGGCCAAATTGTTTTGCCGCTTCATAAGCAAGGTCTGTACCGGTTACACTGTCTATGGTATGAGAACCCCGGGCAAACGGTATCAGGCGGTAGTATCCACCATCATTATCCCTTATCAGGAATTTTCCATTTTTTGTTGAAAGGGGTTGAATAAAGTAATAGTCAGGATGATGCAGTTGCAAAAAACGTCCGATAGAAGCAATATTTTCTGCAATGTATTCAGGGTGCTTAAAAACTGCTTCGTTGATCCTTTGAAAAATGAATTTCTCAGGATGATCTGTTGCGCTCAAGAGCCAGGTATGGTTAATCAGCCCCGAGCCAAAAGAATCTATTTTCCACGATGCCTTGGGCAATAAGTAGTTGTCAAAAATCAATTGCAATTTTTCTTCCATGTGTTAACTCTGTATTTCAAAACGAATTATGCCCGGCCATTACATCAGAGCGTGCAAATCATTACTGTGTAAATGTAAAAATCCTGATACATATTGCATGCAGGTAAAGAAGTTAAATCCTTACTTTCACCTTCCATAATATTCCCGTAAAGATTGCCTGATATGAAAAATAACAGAAGGAGCTTTTTAAAGTATTTATCCCTGAGTGCCGGTGCTGCTACCATTGGAACAAACATTCTTGCTGCAAAAGAAAAACTTTTGACCATTGGCAGGCAACAACATCCCTCAGCCGGAAACATGTGTGGATATGCAGCCCCGAAGTTGGAAAAGGTCCGTATTGGGTTTATTGGCCTTGGTATGCGGGGCCCGGGCGCTGTAGAACGCATGGGCTATATTGAAGGGGTGGAAATTGCAGGGCTTTGTGATAAATATCCCGACCGGGTAGAAAAAGCGCAGGCCATTCTGGCAAAAACAGGAAGGCTCAATGCCCGCGCATACAGTGGCGAAGATGGATGGAAAGCCATGTGCGAAAGCAAAGATTTTGACCTGATTTATATATGTACGCCGTGGCACCTTCATACACCCATGGCCTTGTATGCCATGCTGCAGGGCAAGCATGCTGCAACGGAAGTGCCTGCCGCACTTACCATTGATGAATGCTGGCAATTGGTGGAAACATCCGAAAAAACAAGGAGGCATTGTATGATGCTCGAAAATTGTTGTTATGATTTCTTTGAACTCCTTACTTTGAATATGACAAGGCAAGGCATGTTTGGTGAAATAGTACACGCCGAAGGAGCCTACATACACGACCTGCTCGACCTGAATTTCAACAAAACAACCGGATACGCAGACATGTGGCGGCTGAAGGAAAACATGAAGAACGGAAACCTTTACCCAACCCATGGGCTTGGTCCTATTGCCCAATGCATGAACATCAACCGGGGTGATTGTTTTGATTACCTTACCAGCATGAGTACCAATGATTTTACCATGGCAGCCCATGCTGATAAACTTGCAAAAGAGGATGACTTTTTTAAACCTTTTTCAGGTAAAACTTACAGAGGAAATATGAATACCACCCTTATCCGCAGTGTATTGGGTAAAACATTGATGGTTCAGCATGATGTTTCCTCCCCGAGGCCATACAGCAGGATCCATTTGATCAGCGGTACAAAAGGCATGGCAAGTAAATGGCCCTCACCCCAACGAATGGCCTTCGGACACAGTTGGCTGAAACCCGAAGAACAGAGAAAGTATGAAGATGAATACACTCCTGAAATTGTAAGGAAGATCGGGGAACTCGCCAAAAAAATAGGGGGCCATGGAGGGATGGATTTTATGATGGACTGGCGACTGATTGATTGCCTCCGCAATGGCTTGCCGCTTGATCAGGATGTGTATGATGCGGCCGCATGGAGTTGTATCACCCCGCTTTCACAGGCAAGTATCAGTAACCGTAGCAGGGGAGTGGAGGAAACTGGAAAACAAATCTGCCGGTTGAACTTACCCTGAAAGGTGGCGGAACCACAGGGGTCATTTTGAAAAAGGATCTTGATGGATCCGGACAACTAAAAGTGAATGGTTGAAGCGCATAAAAAAGATGCAGCCATCATCGGAGGCCGCATCTTTCTTATAAATCAAAAAAACAATTATTTCAACCTTGCTTTCAAAAAGGCTACGCTTTTCTGAAACGCATCTTCTCCGAATTCTTTGTTATAACCGGGGTTGCTTGGATTGGCAAAAGCATGCACGGCATCATAGCGCACAAGATCGAAATTCTTGCCGGCCTTCTTCATCTTTTCGGCAAAAGCATCCACCGATTCGTTTGGAATGCCGCGATCTTTCGTGCCAAAGATGCCCAAAACATCACACTGGATTTGAGCAATCCGTGCTTCATCCTTTTCAGGTTGGCCATAGTACATTACGCAGCCTTGTACCCGGTTGCCTCCATTGATAGCCGTTTGCAAACTCATCATGCCACCGAAGCACCAACCAATGGTATAGATGTTGGCAAATTTTCCGGCATAATACATTGCGCCTTCAATTATGGTTTCTTTTCGTTTGCTTTTAAGGGCTTCACCTATGTATTTCTGCGCACTGTCAACCGTGGACGCCACTTTGCCATCGTACAGGTCCACTGCCAAAACATTTATGTTTTCACCAAGCGCCTTATAGTATTTTTCTGCTTCCTGTCTTATGTGGTCATTCAAACCCCACCATTCCTGAATGACAATCAGGTAATTGGGCGTGTTGCTTTTTGCTTTTAAAAAATATGCCCTTCCCGGTACGCCATCATTGCAGTTAAAAATAATATCACTCCCGGAAGGGTTTTGCAAAGTAAATGGCAGCGGTTCATCGTGCAGTTTACCAAACTCTTTGGTTCCCGCTATGTCCATAAAAGCAGCATCCGCGGTTTTGTTTTCTTCTTCATCACCTGAACCTATGCAGCAACTGTGATCCTCTCCGGAAAGTAAAATATTCTCTGCTTTGGTTTTCGCAGAAGACTTTTTTGCTTTTTGGGCAATAGTATTTGCCGACAAAAGAAAAAGGGTCAGTAAGCTTACAGACCCTTTCATTAATACATTATTTATAAACATGTTGAAAGACTTTTTATCCTAACAATCAGATCAGGGTTAGGTTTATCTTCAACTTAATTTTTGATGGCAATTACCCTTTCGTCGTCATCATCATCATCGTCTTCGTCATCGTCCATGTCCCAAAAATCGTCATCTTCGTCTTCGTCATCATCGCCCCAGAAAAAATCATCGTCCCCGTCTGAATCGTCACCTGCGGTTATGGTTTCATACAAAACTGCCTGTTCTTCGGTCAGTTCCTCTACAATCTCAAATATTTCATCAGTTTTACGATACCATGTCAATGTTTGATCTTCGTCCTGAAACTCAATGAGTACGCACTTTTCGGTTGCCATGGAAACAAAAACGAGTTCCAGGGTTGTATTTTCCAATTCCTGAATTACGTAATATTTTCCTTCCGAAAGTTCATTATAAGTTGCCATAAAAGTTGATTATTTGAGGCAAGTTCGGGAGAATATTTGATAATTACCAACTATTTTTTCGATCTACTTGTTACCAAAAAGTAACCATTTTTTCACAATTTACATAAGGGTTTTTGCAGATCGCCTTATTTGGCTGTATGTTTGCATGACCACTTTATTTTTCCAGGTCAATTGAGGGCAATTTAGGCGTAGCAGGGCATTTCCATGGGCAGATTTTTGCAAAGGAAATGACTGTTTAAATTTTTTTTATGGCAAAGTACATCTTTGTAACCGGTGGGGTTACATCATCCTTGGGTAAAGGAATCATTGCGGCAAGCCTGGCCAAGTTGTTACAGGCAAGAGGGTTGAGGGTTACCATTCAAAAACTCGACCCATACATCAATGTGGACCCCGGAACGTTGAATCCCTATGAGCATGGTGAATGCTTTGTGACCGAAGATGGCGCTGAAACCGATCTTGACCTTGGCCATTACGAGCGCTTTCTGAATATTTTTACCAGTCAGGCCAACAATGTTACCACCGGCCGCATATATCAGACAGTTATCAACAAGGAAAGAAAGGGCGATTACCTCGGAAAAACCGTTCAGGTAATCCCGCATATTACCGATGAAATAAAGCGCAGGATGCTTTTGCTGGGCAAAGAAGGCAACTACGATGTGGTTATTACCGAAATCGGCGGTACTGTGGGCGATATTGAGAGCCTTCCCTTTATTGAAGCTGTTCGCCAGTTGCAGTGGGAATTGCCTGAAGAAGACTGCGTTGTGGTGCACCTAACACTGATTCCGTACCTGCGTGCAGCCAAGGAGCTGAAAACCAAGCCTACACAGCACAGTGTAAAAATGCTGAGTCAGGAGGGTGTTCACCCCGATATCATTGTATGCCGTACCGAAAAGCCCCTTACATACGAGCTTCGCAGGAAGATTGCACAATTTTGTAATGTAAAAACCGAAGCGGTAATTGAGGCAGCGGATGCGCCCACTATTTACGAAGTGCCCTTGCTGATGCAACGTGAAAGGCTGGATTGGATTTGTTTGAAAAAATTGGGTTTGCAAAATGTTAAGGAACCTGATTTGCAGCACTGGCGTGCATTTCTCGACAAGTTGAAATATCCCAAATCGAGTGTAACCATCGGATTGATCGGCAAATACGTTGAGCTGCAGGATGCATATAAATCCATCCTCGAATCTTTTGTGCATGCAGGTTCGGTAAATGAATGCAAGGTGAATGTGGTCAATGTGCACAGCGAGCATATTACCTATGAAAATGCTCATGAAAAGCTGGGCCACCTTGATGGATTGCTTGTTGCCCCGGGTTTTGGATTGCGCGGTATTGATGGGAAAATTGTCGCTATTCAATATGCAAGGGAAGTGGGTCTGCCGTTTTTCGGAATTTGCCTTGGCATGCAAATGGCAGTAATTGAGTATGCACGGAACGTACTTAATATTAAAAATGCGCATAGTACTGAAATGGATCCCAATACACCCGACCCGGTAATTGATATGATGGAAGAACAGAAAAAGATTACCAATCTTGGTGGTACCATGAGGCTCGGTTCCTATCCCTGCGATATTAAAGAAGGAAGCCTCGCGCATCAGATATACGGAGCTGCCAACATAACCGAAAGGCATCGCCATCGTTGGGAATTCAACAGTAAATACACGACGGCATTTGAGGAAGCCGGACTTGTTTTAAGCGGCATTAATCCTGAAACAGGATTGGTGGAAATTATAGAACTGCCCAAACATCCGTTCTTTATAGGGGTTCAGTTTCACCCTGAATTAAAGAGTACGGTTGAAAATCCGGCACCGTTGTTTGTTCATTTCATTAAAGCAGCGCGCTGTTTCAACGAGAAAAAAAGTCAAATGAAACCTGCACAGGTTTTACATGCCTGAGAAAAGGAACATTTACCTAATAGTTCATTAATATTTAAGCAACTGCAAACGGAAGGGGTATCTGCCCGGTATATTTGCCGGTCAAAAAAGAAATAGGGTGAAAAAAATACACATCGTTATTTTAATACTTGCCATACTGTTGGTAGATCAGGTGTTTAAGTTTTATATAAAAACCACTTACTACCTTGGTGAAGACCATTCCATGATAGGCAACTGGTTCAGGCTGCACTTCGTGGAAAATGAAGGAATGGCCTGGGGCTGGAAATTGGGGGAAAGCGGTTCGTGGGGCAAGCTTGCATTGACGCTCTTCAGGCTTGCTGCCGTTTTTTTCGGTGTATATTTTATCAATAAGATCATAAAGGAAAAATACCATAAAGGATTTATTATTTGTGTTGCACTCATTTTCGCAGGGGCTGTCGGAAACCTTATAGACAGTATGTTTTACGGAATGATTTTTGAGGGTAGCGATCCATACACCCGTAATGTAGCAACTCTTTTTCCCGAGGGTGGTGGATACGCAGGCTTTCTTCATGGAAAAGTAGTGGACATGCTGTATTTTCCCATTATCCAAACCACCCTGCCTGAGTGGCTGCCCTTTTGGGGTGGAGAACCGTTTGAGTTTTTCAGTCCCGTATTTAATATAGCCGATTCCAGCATTTCCATAGGGCTGATTGCAATATTACTTTTCCAGAATCGTTTTTTCCCAAAGCATAAGGAGGAGGCTAAGGAAAAAAAGGTAGCAGAGATTGTGTGAGCGTACACTCTTCCCGGCCAACCAAAAATTATAACACTTAATGAAAAGAGCCGGAAATTATATCGCAGCAATTGGGTTGATTTTGGCCATGGTATGCACCGGTTGCCAGAAAGAACTTTCGCCGGATGATTATAAAAACTGTTTTGTAGATAAGGTCGAGGTTTTTGAAAACGGATCATCCACAGCCGGAGAAATCTATGAATATACTTACAGCGCCGAAACACTTTTTCCATCGAGCATTTTCATGGATATCAAAAGTGCAGGTTTTCAAAAAATTATCCCGGTAACCTTTGATGGGGCAGTAATAACCCTTGGAACCCTTGGCACCATTACCCTTGACGGGACAAGGCGCATAAAGCACCTTCAGGTAAATGAAGCCTACCCCGGCGCCGAAAAGGGTGATTATTTTTATGGATATAATGTTAGCGGCTTTCTGGAAGAGCGCCTGTTTGATGACGGAAATAATGTGATTGAACGCACCATCTTTTCTTCCGATGAAAAAGGTTTTAATTCATTTGATATTACGTATGAGTTCGATCCTTCGACCATTAATGGCTCCCTGACATACCTTTCTTCACCTGTTTTCAAGTCCGAAGTCCTTTACCCTTATGCCGATCTTTTCCCCGAATTGCTACCCTTTATGATGATGATGTCGCTTGGTAAAATAAGCAGCACCCCTCCCGAAAAAATGGAAGTACAATATGAAAGCCCCGGACAGCCGGATTTGATGGTCACATTTTCGTACAGTAACTTTTCGGTTGATGGAGAAGGATTGCTCACCTCCTTCACGGGCAGGGCTGCAACGCCCGGTTTACCCGCTTATGAACGACGCTATAGCCTTATTCAGTCCTGCAGATAAGCTAGGGGGAAAATCTTCCTGAAACATCAGAACAGTCCAAATAACATACTATCTATTTTCCCGATAATATCTCCGAGGTCCTCGCTTTTTTCGGCAAACTTATTTTTGTCTACATCAATTACAAGCAACTGACCTTCCCGGTAATTATCAATAAACTTATTGTAGTATTCATTCAGCTTTTTCAGGTAATCGAGCCGGATATTTTCTTCGTACTCCCTGCCTCTTTTTTGTATCTGGCCGACCAAGGTGGGAACAGATGCTTTGAGGTAAATGAGTAAATCAGGGGGTTTTACCATGCTTTTCAGGGTTTCGAAAAAAGTATAGTAGTTGTCAAAATCCCTTTTGTTCATCAGCCCCATTTCGTGCAGGTTGGGTGCAAAAATCATGGCATCTTCATAGATGGTCCGGTCCTGAATAACCGTTTCTGTACCACGGTGAATACCGTTTCTGTACCACGGTGAATTTCAAGCAGTTGATTAAGCCTGCTGTTCAAAAAGAATATTTGCAGGTTAAAACTCCACCTCGGCATATCCTCATAAAAATCAAACAGATATGGATTATCATCCACATTTTCAAACTGAGGTATCCATTTGTAGTGCTTGGCAAGCATTTCTGTAAGGGTGGTTTTACCGGCACCTATATTTCCGGCCACTGCTATATGTTTTGGTTTGTTGTTGGCAGCCATTATTTTTTATAATCTTTATCGTTTGGCAAAATATTAATTTTCACATCGGGCGACAAGGTAAGAAAAAGCATTATTGAAAATTACACTCATCTTATTTTATGGTGTTGGAACCATCAATAGTAAGTAACTCCAATGGCCCTGCGCACAACCCGGAGGGTTTCGGAAGCACTTGCCCTTGCTTTGTCGCGGCCGGCTTTCATAACAGTGGCAAGGTATTCCTTGTTTTGAAGCATTTCATTCGCTTTTTGCCTGATGGGTGCAATAAAGGCAATCATGTCTTCGGCAAGTTGTTTTTTCATGTCGCCGTAGCGGATTACACAATTGCCTGCTGAGGACTGATTGTATTTTTCTTCGAAATATGCCACCGTGTCGGCGGTGCTCACCAGTTTCATCAGGGTAAAGAGGTTTTCGATGTAATCCGGCTTGATGCTGTTTTCGGTTTCGGGCCCCTGATCTGTTTTCGATTTCATGATCTTTTTACGGATCATTTCATCGTCATCAGCCAGGTAAAGCGTGTTCATTTCGTTTTCGCTCTTGCTCATTTTGCCTTCCCCGTTCAGGCTTAGGATTTTTACCAGATCGCCGCCATCGTAGCTGAAGGCCTGCGGTTCGGGTAAAATGATGTCACCGTTCCCGTAACGGAAGTTGAACCGCTGCGCAAAATTGCGTGCCATTTCAAGGTGTTGTTCCTGATCCTTTCCCACCGGCACTTTACCCGCACGATGAATAACGATATCGGCCGCCTGAAGCACAGGATAGGTAAGCAATCCGGCGTTTACATTATCCGGATGCTGCCGTACTTTTTCCTTGAAAGTGGTGGTTTTTTCCAGTTCGCCCTTATAAGCCAGCATATTGAGGTAGAGGTACAGTTCGGCTATTTCGGGGACATCGCTTTGAATGTAGAGCGTCACCTTTTCCGGATCGAGCCCGCAGGCGATATTTTCCGCCAATACCCTGCGCACCCCGTTTTGCAGTTCGCTTGTATCGGGGTGGGTGGTAAGGCTGTGCCAGTCGGCTACAAACACAAAACAGTCAAAATCGTCCTGCATGCGCAAAAAGTTGCGCGTTGCCCCAAAATAATTACCAATATGAAGATACCCTGTGGGCCTGATGCCCGTCAGCACACGTTCTTTGCTCATAGGGCGCGAAGATAAGGGGGAGGTGGGGTTGTGTCGTTACCCCATACAGGGCCAACCTCGAATTTTCTTAAGGCGTAGGCTTTCCCAGGTTGGTATAATCCCATGCTCGGTCTCCTGAAACAATCCACTGGCTTGTTTCAGGAGAACTACCTTTTGTTGTACCCCAATCAGTGGTTGGTGATAAAACACCCTTTTTCCTGAAAAAAGTCCTGTTTCTGGTATCCGTAACACCTGCGATAGTCCAAATAATGTTGTTGCGTGAACTGGTTGCGCCAGTACTGGTGTTTCTTGTTACAAGGGGACTTCCAAAAGCATCAATAATTGCGTACGTATTGCCATTTAGTATAATGGTACCTCCGGCATCCCTTTTGAGTAAAGCGATGGCGCTATTGCCGCTAAGTTGAAGTGGAGTGCTTGCCTGTGCTGCCAATGTGCTTGTGGTACCCCATGAGGTATCTCGCCTTACTGCTGTTCTGTCGGATTGCGGCGATGCAACAACATAACATTTTCCGGTATCAAGGGTAACAGCTGGAAATACAAAGAAATTTACTCCGAAAGACCAAGGAATCAAGTTTGCCGTATCAGAAACGGCCATATAGCCTATGGCATAGTTTGAAAGGTTAATGGCATTTGCCGTTCCGTTGAACAATTCCACATAATGTGTTCTGGTTCCACCGGCGTTTGGGTCGGTATTTATGGCAGTTGAAATTTCGGAAATCATAAGTTCTGTTGTTATAACGGGAGGTGGGGGAGGCATGACTTCAAAATCAATTTTTGAAGAACATCCGTAACAAATAATAAAAGCGGCAAGAATATAGAAACTGAAAATTTTCATATTATAAAAATTATATTTAAATGATTCATCTGTTAAAGCAATAATTGAACAGCAAAATTGCCGGACAACCTGGTTTTTGAAACGGATGGGGTTTTATCTTCAATGTAAGTGGTATTTATGCCGACTTTCATGGCATTGTTCATCATAAATTTATTCATAATGGCAAAAATCGGCGAAATTGAAAACCATGCAATAAACCTGATCGGGACCGGAACCTCCATCGAGGGCAATATCAATTCTACAGGTGACATTCGTATTGACGGTACCATCAAGGGGAA